>PXAP01000278.1 GCA_003567115.1 Bacteroidota bacterium | reverse complement strand
CCTATAAATAACACAATAAAGCTTGAAGCTATCATAAAATAATAGTTCACCGCGGGGTTAATAACCATATCGGGAATAATAAGCTGAGCGGCAGAGGTGGATATACCTGCAAGAATGGGATCGACCGAACCGATCAGGAAGTTTGCACCAAATCCGCCGCTCACCCCGCAGAAAGCGGCCGCCAGTCCTGCCATGGGATGCCTTCCCAGTGCATGAAAGAGCATTGCTCCCAGAGGTATGAGGATCACGTACCCCGCCTCCACCGCCAGTCCGCTGATAATCCCCGCCAGAACTATGGCATAGGTTATAAGTTTTGGAGGAGCACTTAGCACAAGAGACCTGATCAATACGGCAAACAGACCGGTTCCTTCTGCCAGTCCAATCCCGATCATCACTACCAGTACATAGCCAAGGGGAGGGAACCTGAGGAAATTGCCCAGTATATTGGTGTATATCCATCTTATACCATCGGCGCTCAGAAGGTTGTTTACCTCAACAACACTCCGGTCCACCGGATGAACAGCCGAAGTTCCCAGCCAGTGGGTGAGGGTTGAAAGCAGAACTACCAAAAGGGCAAGCAGGGCAAAAATTGTTGCCGGATGTGGAAGTTTATTACCAATTATTTCAATATAATCGAGTGATTTTGCAAATGCTTTTGAAAAAAAATTTCCGGATTTACCCATAGATCTCCGCATTTTATGATTTTAATCAATATTTGATACTAACCGACGTTATAAGAGTAGTAAATGTTGAACAAAAAACAGAAATTGTCAAATGTACATGAATTTTTTTTATCCGAAAATACACACAGACGGATGAAAAAAATTTCATGGGAAAGCGAAGCGGTTCCGACTGTAAGTCAATTATACATCTAAACTATATTGTAAAACGAGCTTTTAATAGCATGTATAATCGACCGCAGGTCAAAATTTTGTATTTTTTAAACAAAATTTTGGCTTCGTTTTACAGGAGAAATATACATTAAATTTTTTCAGCCAAAATTACACAGCAATTACAGACGTATTAAAAAAAAAGCTTATTTTAACGCTATTATTTATTCAATTGATTGAGCTGTACATATGAAGTTTTTATATCCCCTGATTTTTATCATTTTTACAATTGCATTCGTATCCTGTGCCGGTATTGAAAATATTGAAGTGGGTGAGATTGAAGATATTCGTCCCGGCAGGTTTGCAGACAGGTCTATTGAATTTGATGTTTTGATGCCTATTGATAATCCTTCCCGTTTCCGGTTGCGGATTGTCGATGTAGACCTGGATGTATATATCAATAATCAATATATGGGAAAGATAAGAAATGTTGAAAATGTGTTAATTCCTTCAAAATCTTCCGAAATATTTACATTTCCGATGGAAGTCGAATTATCCGATATTCTAAAAGGTGCTTTTTCAATGTTCAATCTTTTTCTTGACAGGCAGGCCGAAGTTGTAATTAAAGGTGAAATAAGGGTTCGCTCATTCCCTTTTATCAGAAGTGTAACAGTTGATGAAAGGACAAGGCTGATATTAAGTTGAATATGTTAATTAACTGCCTGGCATTTACCGGGATGGTTGTTTGGTTTTTAATTTTATAAATAGTTATTTTGTATTCATTAAAATTACCGTGTAAAATTATCATGAGATTTCGCAGAATTGTATTTTTTTGTTTTCTTCCATTGTTAATTCACGCCGGAACCGTTGCGGCCCGGCCTTATTCCTGTAATGACACTTTAAGCCGGTTTAATCATCAGGAAAGGTTGAATGTTAATCAGGATGAGCGTCTTGATGAACTTGTTTTACGGCATATAAAGATCAATTCAAAAAGGGAGGGTATCCAGGGTTACCGGATCAGGATATTTTCTGAATCCGGGCAGAGTGCACGCCCCAATGCCACTGAAATAAGGGCCGGGTTTTACGATAAATATCCCGATATTGAGACCTACCTTATTTATGATGCTCCCAACTTCAAGGTATATGTGGGTGATTTCAGGACCAGGAGTGAGGCCTTGAAAATGCAAAGGAAAATAAGCCGGGATTATCCATATTCATTTATAATAAGTGACCGGATCAATTTTCCCGATCTGGATTAATTCCATTAAAATAGCTGTTTCTTCCGAACGGTTGCCACCGGTCTGATCCATTTGTGCCCGCATGATAATTGCCGTTGCGGTAATGATTATTCACCGTGGTGCATTTCTTTCTGATCGCAGCAGGGTTAGCAGGTTGAAATAGAAGAGAATGAATAAAGATTTAGCTTTCTATATTTATTTTCAGGAATCAGATAGAATCAACCGGGCAATGATAGGTGATATGATGGACGGATACTGATAAAACGATTTTTTGCAGCAATGCTTTAATCAACCTTAATATTCTGTTGTATCGAAATCTGAATGAAGCATTTTTTGATTAAAATATTACTTTTGCATATTCGATATTAATAAAACAAAAGATGTCCGATTTAATAAAACATGAGTGTGGTATTGCTTCCATACGGCTTCTTAAGCCCCTTGAATATTATCAGGAAAAATACGGTACCTGGCGGTACGGACTTGATAAGCTTTACCTGCTTATGGAAAAGCAGCATAATCGCGGACAGGATGGTGCGGGTGTAGTAAGTATAAAATTTGATCTTTGTCCGGGACAACCATACCTTTTCCGCCACCGGTCCAATATTCCTTCTTCAATAAATGATGTGTTCACCAAAATCGGCCGTCAGTTCAGCCGTATAGAAGAACATAATCCTGAACTGTTCGATGATCCTTCATATGCAAGGGATCACATACCTTTTGCCGGAGAGATATATCTTGGCCACCTTCGTTACGGGACCTTCGGGAATACCAGCATTAATCATGTTCATCCGGTAATGCGTGAGAATAACTGGAAGTCGCGGAACCTTGTGCTTGCAGGCAATTTTAATCTTACCAATACTGATGAGCTGTTCAATAAACTCATTGAACTGGGTCAGCATCCGAAGGCATATTCGGATACAGTTACCATTCTGGAAAAGGTCGGCCATTTTCTGGATGAGGAGAATCAATACCTGTTCAGAAAATATAAAGAAAAGGGTTATACAAATCCGGAAATTTCCGGACTTATTGAATCAAATCTTGATGTTCACAAAGTGATGGAAGTTTCGAGCAAGGACTGGGACGGGGGATACGTTGTTGCCGGAATCATCGGGCATGGTGATATGTTTGTGTGCAGAGATCCCTGGGGGATAAGATCTGCTTTTTATTATTCAGATGATGAGGTTGTTATAATTACATCTGAACGGCCGGTTATACAGACCGTGTTGGATGTTCCGGTTAATCAGGTAAGAGAGCTTAATCCGGGAAACATGCTGCTTGTTAAGAAGGACGGAAGGATAATTGATAAAACCATTCGGTCACCTTATCAGCATAGTGCCTGCTCTTTTGAAAGGATATATTTTTCCAGGGGGGGCGATGAGGATATTTACCGCGAAAGAAAAATGCTCGGTGAGCTTTTAACCCCGCAAATACTTAAAGCAGTTGACCATGATCTGGTAAATACCGTTTTCTCATATATTCCAAATACTGCTGAGTCGGCTTTTTATGGAATGGTAAAGGGTATTGAGAATCACATGCTTAAAGCGAAGACCAGGAAAATCATTACCGAAGGTGATAAATTATCGGAAGAAGAGATCACCAGCCTTTTTGCCACCGGGCCAAGGGTGGAAAAAATTGCCATTAAGGATGTTAAGCTCCGAACTTTTATTTCACAGAAAAAAGCCAGGGATGACCTGGCGGGCCATGTTTACGATATAACCTACGGGACAATTGCCAGGGGAGTGGACAATCTGGTTATTATTGACGATTCCATAGTCAGAGGTACCACATTGAAAATAAGCATATTAAAAATTCTGGACAGATTGGATCCCAAAAAGATAGTCATTGTTTCATCTTCGCCCCAAATACGGTATCCGGACTGTTATGGTATAGACATGACCAGACTAAGCGATTTTATTGCTTTTCATGCCGCCATAGATCTTTTGAAGGATAGAGGCAGGGAAGATGTTATCCGGGAAGTATACCGGCTTTCAAAAGATCAGCAGGATAAGCCCGTCGAACAGATAGTTAATTATGTCAGGGAGATATACAAGCCATTTACTCCTGAGGAAATTTCAGCCAGGATAGTCTCCATTATCAAGACTGAAAATATTAAAGCAGAGGTTGAAATAGTATACCAGACAATTGAAAATCTTCACAAAGCCTGTCCGAATCATAAAGGTGACTGGTATTTTACAGGGAATTACCCCACCCCCGGGGGTAACAAGGTAGTCAACACCTCATTCATTAATTATATTGAATCACGCGACCAGAGGTCGTACTGAAAATGGAAGATATCTGTTCTTTTTTACAGGTTGGTCAATCCCCAATGCCCAATGCTCTGCACAGAAAGACCCGGGTTCAGGATTATGCCCGGGACTTATTACCATATTGTTAATCCGGACTTCTTGTGATTATGTTAAAGCGGGGAGCCGATTTTTCCTGTATATTGTGTTGATTATCTGTGTTTTTTACGGATGTAATATTTCACTCTTTGATATGTTGATACATGGCGGGTTACTTTTTTATCGTACAGGTCGCTCATAGTGATCATTATACCGGTTTCTTCAACACCTCCGAAATTTTCATTGATAGTTGTCCCAAATACCTTCATTGAGGGGGAAAGGTTCATGTAAGCATTTATTAGTGGCGGGATCACTTCCGAATGGTTTCGTACGTACTGGGAAAGTTTTTTGTAATCCTCATTGTAATCTTTACCATTGAACATATTTTCAAGTGTGGGAATATCCATATTTAGTTCCAGCGGATCTTTCGGCCTTACCAGCTCATCGTGATCGGGAAAATATTTATACAGGAAAAAAAGTATGAGATTTCTGGCTTCCTGGCTGAACCTCTTGTACATGGTGACCTTGCCAAAGAAATATTTCATTTTGGGATTATCCACCATTATAGCGCCAAGTCCGTCCCACAAATTATCAAGGGCAAACAAACCTTTCCTGGCTCTGGCAGTCGACTGGTACGCTGGTTGAACAAAAGACCGGCCCAGTTCAATTAAATACGGAAGATAATCAGTGATGAATTTATCAGAAAAAAAGAATAATCTTGAAGTTGCAAATCTTTCAGGATTTACCGGCTTATCGGCAGGAGGTATGTAAAATCTGTAACCTCCGAGTATCTCCCTGTGCCCGGGATCCCAGACTATAAGCTGCTTAAATGATTCGTCGGAGGTGTCAAAATCGTCCAGATCACATTTTTTACCGGTTCCGCCTCCTGCACGCCTGAAACTGACTTCCCTAAGTCTTCCTATTTCTGTAAGTATATTGGGCGAATTATTATAGTCGACAATATAAAGTTCATTCCCCGCATTATTGGTCTTTCTCACAAATTTGGAAGGATCAAGTTCTTTCTCGATTTTGTCAGGACCAACGGGATTTATGATAGGTTCCATAAAACATCCAGGGTTCGTAAAATATCAGCCAGCCTTTGACTGCTAAAATAATATTTTTTCCGAACGGAGCTTTCAAAATATTCGAATAATTTAAAGCCTGGTTTCAAAAAATATTATATAGTCCTGTTAATCAAATCATAAGGGTTGACAACGAAAATGTTTACCCTCGTACTTAAAGATATCAGCAGAATTTTGGGCAGATTCATATTAAGTCCGGGATATGGGAAGTTACGCTCCGGTCATGTTTTTTCCACCTTATTTTTATCTCCCAGGCTATAAACAATTTTTTTTACCTCGCGGGTCCATTCCTCCAGGGATTTCGATTTATCAAAATGGGTCCAGGGAATGGGGTTACCTATTGTAACGCGTATTTTCCTCTTACTTTGTTTGAACATTTCATCGGGCAGGTAAAACATTTCAATATTTGCCTTTATGTTAAGTCGTTTCCTTAAATTTGCCAGCCGGTAGAAAAAAGGAGAGTTTCTTCCTTCAAAATGAACGGGAACAATATCGCGTTTATGATCTATCGCTTTTTTAATGAAGCTCTTCCTCCATGGAGGGTCAATGATTTTATTGCCCTGCTTACGTGAACAGATACCCGCGGGAAAATAAAGGATCTGTTCATCTGACCGGTACAACTCTTCAATCCTTCTTACATATTCTGTTGACTGGCGTCCGTGCTTATTGACAGGTACAAATACCGGCTCGAGATTCTTGATGTTAAGCAAAAGGTCATTGACTACAAATTTTACATTTTTATGGTGTCTGCCAATTATGTCCAGAAATACCATGCCGTCAAGTCCTCCCAGCGGATGATTTGAAACAAAGATATAACGCCCTTTATGCGGGATGTTCTCCTCACCTTCTACACTATAGCTGATATCCATGTGTTCAAGTGTATGGCGGATAAATTCCAGCCCCTGCTTATCCCTGTATTTTTCCAGCAGCTCATTCATCTCATCCTGATGAATGGTGCGTTTTATGTAGCTCAGAATAAACTTTGGAAGTAACCGGTAAATGCGGGGATTTTTCTTTTTGAAAATAGCATCCACATCAATAAACACGGGCTCCTGGTTTAGCTGTTCTTTTCCTGCCATGGACTTGTTTTTATTTGTTGTAAAGATAAAAATAATAAGAATTGATAAAAAGTTATTAACAAAGTGGCGAAAAATGGGGAAAAGTGGTTGAAAGTGGATAATTATTTATTATATTTACCTGGTAAATGCTGGATTTATGGCAACCTTTATCGGTGATTATACATGTAAAGTCGATGCAAAAGGGAGAGTGACTCTGCCCTCGGCATTTAAAAAGCAGATGCCTGCGGCAGCTATGGATAAATTTGTGGTTAAGAAAGACATTTTTGAAAAGTGCCTGGTATTGTTTCCCATGGATGAATGGGACAGGCAGAATTCCATTATCAGGTCAAGGATAAATCCCTATAATAAAGAGCACAGCCGGTTTCTCCGTGGATTTTATAAGGGAACTGCCGAGATTGTGCTGGATGCCAGCAACAGAATACTTGTTCCAAGGAGACTGCTGGATTTGGTAGGCATTGACAATGAGGTGGTGCTTGCCGGGCAGGACGGAAAGATTGAGATATGGAGCAGGCAAAAATATGATGAGCAAGCCGGTGAAGCTGATAATTTTGCTTTGCTGGCCGAAAAAATAATGGGCGATGCTGACGGAAATATATAATAAGTTATGGTGTATCATAAGCCTGTTTTTTTAAAAGAGAGCGTTGACGGATTAAATATCCGACGGGATGGTACTTATGTTGACTTGACTTTCGGAGGGGGCGGACATTCACGGGAGATACTTTCATATCTTGACAGGGGCCGTCTCATAGCATTTGATCAGGATGCGGATGCCGAGGCTGAGGCTATGAAAATAGCAGACGGCAGGTTTACTTTTATAAGAAGTAATTTCCGGTTTTTCCGGAATTTTCTGAGGTATTTCAAAATTGATATGGTCGATGGGATCCTGGCCGATCTGGGAGTTTCTTCCCACCATTTAGATGTGCCTGACCGCGGATTTTCATTCAGGTCCGAAAGCACTCTGGATATGAGGATGAACAGAGATGCGTCAGTTACGGCTCTTGATATTCTTAACAGTTACAGTGTTGAAGGCCTTAGTAATATTTTTAAATTATATGGAGAAGTGCATAATGCGGGTAAATTGGCTCATGCCATTGTATGTGCGCGTGAAAAGGAGCCGATTAAAGATATCTACGGGTTTCTTAATGCTATTTCGGCATTTATTCCGGCAAGGCAGGAGAATAAGTTTCTTGCAAAAGTCTTTCAGGCTTTGCGCATTGAGGTTAATAACGAACTGGAGGTTCTCAGGCATATGCTTTTGCAGGCATTGCTCAGCTTAAAGAAAGAGGGGCGACTGGTTGTTATATCATACCATTCACTGGAAGACAGGATCGTTAAAAATTTCATGCGTACCGGTAAGCCGGAAGGAGCCCTTGAAAAGGATTTTTTTGGCAATCCCCTGGTTCCCTTCGAGCTTGTAACAAGGAAAGCAATCGTGGCTGATGAAAAAGAGGTCAAAGCCAACAAGCGTGCCAGAAGTGCCAGGTTACGAATAGCAAAACGCAATTAAAACCAATCGCAGATATGGGAATATATGATAAGAATGTTGATTTTGATGATGACAAACCGGAAAATAAACCGAAGCACAATTTAGGTGCGGCCAGAGACTTTATTGACGGAAGTGTTTTGACCCGTGATTTTGTGTTAAAGCAACTGCCTTATATTATTTTTATTGCCATTCTGGCCATATTTTATATTGGCAATCGTTACCATGCAGAAAAACTGGTACGTCAATCCGGTAAGCTTCAGGCTGAATTAAAAGAGCTGAGGGCTGAAGCCATTACAGTTTCGTCAGAACTTATGCATTTGAGCAGGCAGTCAGAGGTATTAAAACTTCTGAATAATAATGACCTCGATTTGGTTGAATCTCTGGAGCCTCCCAAAAAGATCGTAGTAAAGAACAATAAATGACGGAACATATCAATGAAACTTTGATTAACAGGGTATTACAAAAAAAGAGAGTTTTAAATGTGCTGCGGATTAAAGAGCTGAATAATTTCTGATGAAACACCCATTTAAAAAATTTTGCTCACATGGGCATGACTAAAGCATGGGTGTTCCATGTGACCATGGATTTGTAAAATTTAAACACATGAAGAAGGACATATTGTGGAGAGTTGCCCTTGTCTATTTCGGGATACTGGCCTTTTCTTTCACGATCATCGGTAAACTTGTTTATATACAATTTGCAGAAGGTGATATGTGGAAGGAAAAAGCCAGCCGCATGACCATCCGTGATATTACCATACAACCTAACAGGGGCGACATCTATGCGTCCGGAAACAGGCTTCTTGCTACTTCAATGCCGCATTATGAAATAAGAATGGACCTCCGGGCTGCCGGACTGACAGACAGGATGTTTAATGAGAATGTAGATTCACTTGCTTTTGCCCTGGCAAATATGTTCGGTGATAAAACTACCGCTGCCTACAGAACTGAATTGATCAAAGCCCGGCAGGAGCGGAAGAGATTTCACCTTATTCAGCGCAGAGTGTCTTTTGACCAGCTGAAGGAGCTAAGGGGTTTCCCTCTTTTCAGATATGGACAGAATACCGGGGGACTGATTGTTCTTCAGGATAATCAGCGTATTCAGCCTCATGGAAACCTTGCTTCAAGAACAATTGGCTACACTACCAGGGGCCAGGGAGGTAATGTGGTTGGTATTGAAGGAGCTTACGATCATCATCTCAGGGGAGTGGCCGGGCTTAAACTGATGCAGAGAATCTCAGGCAATGCCTGGATGCCTCTTAATGACCGTAATGAGGTTGAGCCGCGTGATGGAATAGATGTTGTTACCACCATTGATATTGAGATCCAGGATGTGGCAACAAATGCATTGTTGAGACAGCTAAAGAATCACAGGGCGCATCATGGTACGGCAATTCTGATGGAAGTTCAGACCGGAGAGATAAAAGCCATAGCCAACCTTGAAAGAAACAGCAGTGGCGGTTATTCCGAAACCTACAATTATGCACTTGGTGAAAGTACTGAGCCCGGCTCTACCTTTAAGCTTATGTCTTTGCTGGCTGCAATGGAAGATGGTTATGTTAAACCTGAAGACAGTGTTGATACAGGAAAAGGAGAGGTCTATTTTTATGATCAGCGGATTATCGACTCCCGGGAGGGAGGATATGGAAAGCTTTCTGTTCAGGAAGTTTTTGAATTGTCATCAAATGTCGGTGTTGCCAAAATCATTGACCGTTTTTACCGGGGAAGGGAAAAGGAGTTTATTAACCGTCTTTACAGCATGAACCTCAATGAAAAAACAGGGGTAGAGATCCGTGGGGAAGGAACTCCGGACATCAAATACCCTGGTGACAAACTCTGGTCGGGGATTTCTCTGCCCATGATGGCAATTGGTTATGAGGTGAGGATGACACCGCTTCAGATCCTTACTTTCTATAATGCCATAGCCAACAACGGTAAGATGGTAAGACCAAAATTTGTTACTGCCCTGAAATATCACGGGAATACGGTTAAAGAATTTCCCGCCGCGATCATTAACCAATCCATATGTTCTCAGGCTACTGTACAAAATGCAAAGAATATGCTTGAGGGAGTTGTAGAGTCAGGCACAGCAATGAATCTCAGAAATACCAATTACAGGATTGCCGGAAAGACCGGTACGGCCCAAATAGCCAATGAAAAATATGGTTATGTAATGGACTCCCGGGTATCTTACCAGGCTTCTTTTGTAGGATACTTTCCTTCCGAAAATCCCCGTTATTCATGTATAGTTGTTGTGAACTCACCCTCCAACAATATTTATTACGGAAATCTTGTGGCCGGTCCTGTTTTCAGGGAGATAGCCGACAAGGTGTATGCCAAGAGCGTGGATATGCACGAGCCATTGGCGGCAAAAAACAAAATATTGAATGATCCTCCGTTTTCAAAATCAGGCAATGTGAAAGACCTGGATTTGGTATTCAGATATTTTGGGGTTCCTTACCGGAGCAGCAATGAAATATCCGACTGGGTTACCACTGCACGCCAGGACTCTTTTGTTGAAATACAAAACCGTAAAATCATAAATGAGTTTGTGCCAAATGTTGTCGATATGGCCCTTAGTGACGCAATATATATACTTGAAAATCAGGGATTGCAGGTTGAGGCAAATGGCAGGGGAAAAGTGAATGCGCAATCATTATTTCCTGGAACAATAGCCAGACCCGGTCAGAGGATAGTGCTGGAAATGAGTATAAATTAAATTTTATGGTTAAAACACTGAATGAAATAGTTGAAGGAGTTGATTATGAAGAAATAATGGGTGATCCTGATGCGGAGATCGGGAATATGGAGATTGATTCCCGCAAAGTTATACCGGGAAGTATGTTCTTTGCCCTCAGGGGAACGAACACAGACGGACATGACTTTATTGACACTGCTGTATTGTCAGGTGCCCGGGCTGTCGTATGTGAAACCATACCGCAAAAGATCAGCAATAATATCAGTTACATAAGAGTGCGGGACAGTGCCCGTGCACTGGGGCTCATGGCTTCGTCATTCTACGGTCACCCTTCACATAAGATTAAACTTACGGGGATTACCGGAACTAATGGTAAAACCACAACCGGCACTTTGCTTTATCGCATGTTCAGCCGGATGGGTTACAGAACAGGGTTAATATCAACAATAAATTATTTTATCCATGAGAGAAAATTGCCGGCACGACTTACCACTCCCGATCCGGTAAAACTTAACTGGCTTCTTTCAGAGATGGTAAAAGAAGGTTGTGCATACTGTTTTATGGAGGTAAGCAGTCACTCGATTGCTCAGCATCGTATCAGCGGGTTGCATTTTACCGGCGGCATATTTACAAATATAAGCCGCGATCATCTCGATTATCATGGAAATTTCAGTGAATATCTCAATGTAAAAAAACAATTTTTTGACCTGCTGGAAGAAGGCTCATTTGCTCTGATAAACCAGGATGACCGTAATGCAGGTTTTATGGTTCAGAATACCAAAGCCACGGTGAAGAGCTATGCATTAAAATCTGTGGCAGATTTCAGGGGGAACATAATTGAAAAAGACAGAGGAGGAATGCTGTTGAAATTAAACGGCAGGGAGCTGTGGACAAGCTTAATGGGTTCTTTCAATGCCTCCAACATTCTTGCTGTTTTTGCCACGGGAATACTCCTGGGAGCAGAAGAAGATGAAGCACTCAAAATACTCAGTTCACTCACTCCCGTTGAGGGGCGTTTTGAAACCATGCGTTCAGATGGAAAAGTAACGGCCATTGTTGATTATGCTCATACACCCGATGCCCTGGAAAATGTCATTGAGGCCATCACACCGTTGCTTGACAGCCAGGCCAGATTAATTACCGTTGCAGGTGCCGGTGGTGACCGGGACAAAGGCAAGAGGCCGGTAATGGCCGGTATAGCGGCAGAGAAAAGCAGTAAACTTATCCTGACCTCAGATAATCCTCGCTCTGAAGATCCTGAATTAATTATAAGGGATATGCTTGAGGGAGTTGAAGAAGCTTTCAGAGACAGGGTTATTTGTATAAGCAACAGACGGGAAGCTATAAGAACGGCTTGTATGATGGCCCGGGCTGGCGATTTTATACTGGTGGCCGGTAAGGGGCATGAGACCTACCAGGAAATCAAAGGAGTAAAACACCATTTTGATGACAGGGAAGTAGTCCTTTCGGTTTTTAAATCAATGCAAAAGATCTGATACTATGCTATATTATCTGTTTGACTGGTTACAGAAGATTGATTTTCCGGGGGCGGGGGTTTTTTATTTTATCTCCTTCAGGGCATCTATGGCAATAATATTTTCTCTGGTTATATCTCTGCTTTTTGGCAAACGGATAATAAACTATCTTCAGAAAAAACAGGTAGGAGAGACCGTGCGGGACCTGGGTATAGAGGGACAGGACAAAAAAAGGGGCACTCCCACCATGGGGGGTATGATTATTCTCATATCAATTATCATACCTACTCTTCTGTTGGGGAATCTTAAAAATACCTACATAATTCTGATGCTGGTAACCACAATATGGTTGGGTATTGTAGGCTTCGCTGATGACTATATTAAAGTTTTCAAAAAAGACAAGGAAGGCCTCAGCGGCTGGCTGAAGATTCTGGGGCAGGTTGTACTGGGACTGATTATAGGAATTACCATGTTGGCAAGCGATCAGATTATTGTTCGCGAAAAGGTAATGCCCGCAGATAATGAATCAAAACAGGAAGTCATTAATGACATGCTTTTACCCGAAGAGGCCGGGGACTATGTTACAAGAGATGTGAAGAATACAAAAACAACAATCCCTTTCCTTAAACATAATGAATTTGATTATGCTTACCTTTTGTGGTTTTTGGGTGATAAAGCCGTGAAATGGAGCTGGCTGGTGTTTATACCGGCCATAATTCTCATTGTGACCGCTGTTTCCAATGGCGCCAATATGACAGACGGACTGGATGGCCTGGCCACCGGGCTTTCTGCAATAATAGGCACAACCCTCGGAATACTGGCTTATCTCTCAGGTAATATTATATATTCTGAATATCTGAATATTATGTATATACCCAATACCGGAGAACTTGTGATATACATGGCAGCTTTTATCGGGGCCACCATTGGGTTTATGTGGTACAACTCCTTCCCCGCACAGGTTTTTATGGGCGACACCGGAAGCCTTTCACTTGGGGGCATTATTGCGGTGTTTGCTATTCTGATACGTAAGGAACTTTTGATTCCTATAATGTGCGGTATATTTTTTATTGAAAGTTTGTCGGTGCTGATCCAGGTAAGTTATTTCAAATATACAAAAAGTAAATATGGGGAGGGTCGTCGCATCTTCCGGATGGCGCCCCTGCACCATCATTACCAGTTGAAAGGGTACCCTGAGCCCAAGATTGTAATCAGGTTTTTGATCGTGGGGATATTGCTGGCGGTGATTTCTGTTATAACTTTAAAGATAAGGTAATTAATCAGGATGTTAATGAGCAGAAAGATAATAATTCTGGGAGGTGGTGAGAGCGGAACCGGAGCGGCTGTTCTGGCAAAGAAAAAGGGGTATGACGTTTTTTTGTCAGATGCGGGAGAATTAAAGCCTGCCTGCCGTGATCTGCTTGCAAATACCGGTATAGAATGGGAAGAGGGGAAGCATGGGGAGGACTTGCTGAACGGTGCTGATGAAGTGATAAAGAGTCCGGGAATTCCAGGTTCAGCTCCTGTTGTGCAATCTGCAACAAAAATGGGTATTCCGGTAATATCCGAAATAGAATTTGCCGGACGTTTCACTAATGCTTTTACTGTTTGTGTAACAGGAAGTAACGGTAAAACCACTACAAGCTCACTGATATTCCATATGATGAAAAAAGGCGGTCTCAATGCCGGTCTTGCCGGAAATGTGGGAACAAGCTTTGCCAGGATGGTGGCCGAACATAATTATGACTATTACAGCCTTGAACTTAGCAGTTTTCAGCTCGAAGGGATATTTGACTTTAAACCGGATGTGGCTGTTATTTTAAACATTACCCCCGACCATTTGAATCGCTATGGCAACGACCTTCAGAAATATGTAAATGCAAAATTCAGGATAACGGGAAATCTTGGGGAAATGGATTCATTAATATGGTGCATGGATGATAAAATCCTGGCAGGTGAAATGCAAAAAAGAAATGTTGGTGCCACCATGTTTCCTTTTTCAATGAAAAAAAAAACCGGGCAGGGGGCTTATACTGAAAATGATAAACTGATCATATTAACGCAAAACAATGAAATAGAAATGACAATTGAAGATTTAGCATTACGGGGCAGACATAATGTCTATAATTCAATGGCCGCCGGAATAGCAGGTCAGTTGCTTCACCTCAGGAAGGAGGTGATAAGAGAAAGCCTGTCGGACTTTCAGGGTATAGAACACAGACTTGAGCCGGTTTTGAGGATTCATGGAATTGATTTTATAAATGATTCCAAAGCCACCAATGTCAACTCTTCATGGTATGCACTGGAAAGTATGAATAATAAGGTAGTCTGGATTGCAGGGGGAATTGACAAGGGAAATGATTATTCAGCGCTAAGTGAGCTGGTGTGTGAAAAGGTCCGCGCCCTGGTCTGCCTGGGTAATGATAATTCAAAACTTATAAAAGCTTTTTCAGATAAGGTTCCCACACTGGTTGAGGCATTCTCTATGCACGAGGCAGTCCGTTCGGCTTATTATCTGGCAAATAATGGTGATACGGTACTTCTCTCTCCCGCCTGTGCAAGCTTTGATCTGTTTGATAATTTCGAGGACCGTGGGCGGCAGTTTAAAATATGTGTAAAAAATCTTTAATCTTTTGGTGAATGACCGGAATATTAAGATATCTTAAGGGTGATAAGGTAATATGGACAGTGGTTTTCTTCCTTTCCATTGTTTCTCTTCTGGCCGTATACAGCTCAACGGGAACCCTTGCTTACAGGTTCCAGGAGGGCAATACGGCATATTATATACTTAAACATTCTTCCATTATGATGATTGGCCTGGCAATTATCTATATAACCCATATGATCCCTTATAAATTCTACTCCAGACTTTCCCAGCTATTTTTATACACATCGGTAATTCTTCTTGTTATAACAATCATTATCGGAACCAACATAAACCAGGCTTCCAGGTGGCTTACCCTTCCCGGACTGGGTTTCACTATCCAGACAAGTGATTTTGCCAAGCTCTCTCTTATTATGTATCTGGCAAGGCTGCTTTCCCGCAAACAATATAATATAAAGGATCTGCAAGATTCATTTGTCAGACTGCTTGTGCCGGTCCTGGTGGTTTGCGGTCTTATCATGCCGGCAAACCTGTCAACATCACTTATTCTTTTTGCGACCTGCATAGTCCTTATGTTTATCGGAAGGGTGAGGACAAGGTATCTTATGGGGTTAATTGGTGCCGGAGTTCTTCTTGTGTCATTATTTATCGCTATTGCATTATACAGCCAGTCGGAAGGAAGGCTGGACACCTGGCGTAACCGTATTGAAAGTTTTGTTACCAAATCGGGTGAGGGAAATTACCAGGTTGAGCAGTCGAAAATAGCCATTGCAAGCGGGGGACTTATAGGGCGTGGCCCGGGTAACAGTTCCCAAAGGAATTTTCTTCCCCATCCGTATTCTGATTTTATATACGCCATAATTATTGAAGAGTATGGGCTTGCCGGGGGAGTTGTTGTACTGTTCTTTTATCTTTGGCTGCTTTACAGGGCCGGACTTATTGTAAAACGAAGTTCAAGGACTTTTCCTGCATTTCTTGCCATTGGTTTGACAATCAGTATTGTAATCCAGGCAATGATAAATATGGCTGTGGTGGTAAACCTGTTACCCGTTACCGGTCAGCCATTGCCGCTGGTAAGCATGGGAGGGTCATCTCTTGTTTTTACCAGCATTGCCCTTGGAATAATATTAAGTGTAAGTAACGGCGTTCAGAAAAAGTCTGACGTTAATCAGGAAAATCAAGATGGCGTTAATCAGGAAAATCAAGATGGTGTTAATCGGGATGACAGCAATAAAGACGAATTGCAATGAGCGGGACTAGAATAATAATAAGCGGAGGAGGGACAGGAGGTCATGTTTTCCCTGCCATTGCCATTGCCGATGCTCTCAGGGAAATGGATGAAAACATCAAAATACTGTTTGTGGGAGCCAGGCATAAAATGGAGATGGATCGTGTTCCCGCTGCCGGGTATTCGATTGAAGGGCTCCCGATCACAGGCTTTCAGAGGAGGATTACTTATAAAAACCTGCTTTTTTTTGTAAATCTTATAGTAAGTATGATAAGGGCAGGAAAGATACTTGATAATTTCAGACCTCACGTGGTAGCAGGGGTTGGGGGCTATGCAAGCGGACCGGTGGTCAGGGCCGCTGCATCAAGGGGTATACCTGTTCTCATTCAGGAGCAGAATTCATATGCCGGGATGACCAACCGGATTCTGGCCGGAAAAGCCACAAGAATATGTGTAGCCTACCAGGGAATGGATAAATACTTTCCGGCAGAAAAAATTGTGCTTACCGGAAATCCTGTTCGCCGGGATCTTTCTGAGATAGAAAGTAAGCGGGAAGAGGCTGCGGATTTTTTCGGGATCAACCCGGACAGTAGAGTCATACTTGTACTTGGCGGCAGTCTGGGTGCCGAAACTATAAATAATAGCATCTCAGAAAATATCGAAAAGATAAAAGATAGCGGATTTGAGCTGATATGGCAGACAGGCAGTAATGGATATGCAGCCGCGAAAGAATCACTCAAAAAGACAGGGTGTGAGAAAATTCATCTTTGGGAATTTATTTCAAGAATGGACCTGGCATATGCCGTGGCTGACCTGGTTATTTCAAGGGCAGGAGCAGGAACTATCTCAGAACTTTGTCTTACCGGCAAGCCTGCAGTACTGGTTCCCTCTCCGAATGTTGCTGAGGATCATCAAACTAAAAATGCAATGACCCTTGTTGAAAAAGATGCCGCTGTTCTCGTAGCTGATGCCCGGGCCCGGTCCGGGCTTGTTCCGGAGGCAATAGATCTGATGAGTGACAACAATCGCCTTAAACGCTTGAAAGCAAACATATCGGCTATGGCCCGGCCCGGTTCAGCCCGGCAGATAGCTGAGGAGATATTAAAACTTGTTAAGAGGGAAGGGTTTGAAAATTGATAATATAAATATGGCCTATTTCATTGGTGCCGGAGGGATCGGTATGTCTGCTCTTGCCAGGTATTTAAATTCACTGGGCAAAAGAGTTGCAGGTTATGATTTGACGCGGACTCCCCTGACTGATAAACTTATAGAGGAGGGGATTGACATATCATTCATTGACGATGTAACGATAATTCCTCCCGAATTCCTGAATAAGTGCTGCAGGGAATCGGTACTGGTAATATACACCCCCGCGATACCTGACAATAACCGCATTGTTCAGTACTTTAAGAATAATAATTATAATATAGTAAAAAGATCAAAACTCCTGGGTGCTCTGGTTAACGGGAAAAAAGGCATTGCGGTGGCCGGCACTCATGGTAAAACCTCTGTCTCTGCTATTACTGCTCATTTGCTGAGGCAATCTTCGCCCGGTTGCACTGCCTTTCTCGGCGGTGTAATGAAAAATTACAGCAGTAATATTCTGGTTTCTGAGGGTAGTGAATTCATTGTTGCAGAGGCTGATGAATATGACCGGTCATTTTTACAGCTTCGCCCTTACTTAGCCGTGATTACTTCAATTGATCCCGACCATCTCGATGTTTACGGCAATTTTGATGAAATGAAGAGGGCCTTTTTTGATTTTGCCCGTCAGGTAAAGGCAGGAGGTACTATCATATATAAATACGGACTTGATATTAAAGAAAGCCTGGAAAATGATGTAACATTTTTAACTTATGGAATGGATAACAGAGCTGATTACTCTGTCCGTAATGTAAGGATATTTCCGGACGGTCTGCCGGTATTTGATGTTGTCACACCCGGTGAAAACTTTTATGATCTCAAACTTGGCGTACCGGGGAGGTTCAATGTTGAGAATGCAGTTGCTGCCATTGCTGCAGCAATGATTTCGGGGGCAACCCGGGGGGAGATAAAAACAGCACTGGCAAGCTTTCAGGGAATATACAGACGTTTTGATGTTAGAATAAACAATCCCGATTGTGTTCTTATAGATGATTATGCACATCATCCGGCCGAATTAAGGGCCTGCATTTCAGCCGTCAGGCAGATTTTTCCCGGAAGAAAAATTACAGGGGTATTTCAGCCTCATCTCTATTCACGTACCCGGGATTTTGCTGTTGAATTTGCTGAAAGCCTGGATGCACTTGATAATCTTGTTTTGCTCGATATCTATCCTGCAAGGGAAAAACCTATTCCGGGTGTTTTATCAGAATTGATTTTTAACAGGGTTAAGCTGAAGAATAAATTTCTGTGTCAAAGGGGAAATTTACCGGACGTTATTGCCGGTATGCAAACTGATGTAGTTATTATTCTGGGAGCAGGTAATATAGATGCGATGGTGGAACCGGTAAAAGATGTGCTGATAAACAAAATAAAGGAAGGCAGATGAGAAAATTGAAAATATTGTCTTTATGGCTGGGCATTGTTGCCTACCTGTTTTTTGTGCTTAGTTTTATTTCAGATAAATATAAAGAGCAGGTATGTGAAAAAATAAATGTGAATATAGTCGACAGTCTAACAAACAGATTCGTCACTTCAGATGATGTCCTGGATATATTGCTCGAAAACGAAATAAATATACTGGGTTATCCGATTAAAAAAATAAACACCCGTGAACTTGAAAATCTGCTGGAAGCCGAATCATTTATTAAAAATGCAGAGCTTTATAAGACCGTTAACGGTGTGCTGAATGTCGATATAAAACAGCGCCGGCCTATTCTCAGGATTATCAACCGGCTGGGCAATAGTTACTATCTGGACAAAGAGGGTTCAATCCTGCCTGTTTCTGAAAAGTTTACCAGCAGGGTGCTTGTTGCCAACGGATATATTTCCGAACCTTTTATCGAAAATAGTACCGGGTCAATTTTTGAGGCAGATGTACCTCCCGGCAGGAGGAATTCGGTAATATATGAACTGTACGAGCTTGCCTCTTTTATTGATAATTCGGACCTGTGGACAGCCCAGATAGTCCAGATCTATGTTAACAGTACCTATGAATTTGAGATCATCCCAAGGGTTGGAGCTCATGTAATCTATTTTGGAGATGCCAGTGATTATGAAACCAAATTCCGCAAACTGGAAGCACTTTATTTGTACGGGCTTAATAACAAAGGCTGGAATAATTATGAGATAATTAACCTTAAATATAAGAATCAGATAGTTTGCACAAAAAGATAATATATTATGGGCAAAAAGAATAATTTAATAGCGGCCATTGATATTGGAACAACAAAGATTGTCTCCATTGTTGGCAGAAGAAATGAAAAAAATAAGCTTGATATTCTTGCTTTCAGCAAAGCCGAATCAAGAGGGGTTAAAAGGGGTAAAGTTCTAAATATTGAAGATACTGTAAATGCTATCCGTAAAACCGTAGATGATGTCAGGCAGCAAACAGGCAATCCTGTTTCAGAAGTTTTCGTCGGGATTGCCGGGCAACATGTCAAAAGTATCCGTAATCGCGGATATATTAACCGTGATTCATATGATGAGGAGATAACAAGGGCTGATATTCATGCTCTGGTTGATGACATGTTCAAAATTCCCATTGATGTTGGCGAGGAGATCATACATGTTTTGCCGCAAAGTTTTATTGTGGACAATGAACATAATATTAAAAACCCGGTGGGAATGAACGGTAAGAGGCTGGAGGCCAATTTCAATATCGTTGTAGGTCAGGTCTCTTCTGCAAAGAACATTGAGAAATGTGTAAGCCGGGTGGGACTTAAGGTGAGGGATCTGATACTGGAACCACTTGCCTCGGCTGAAGCAGTGCTTACCGGCGATGAAAAGGAAGCAGGAGTGGCTCTTGTAGATATTGGCGGTGGAACAACCGATCTGGCGGTATATTATGATGGCATAATAAGACATACTGCTGTTATACCATTCGGAGGGAATGTTGTTACTGAAGATATTAAACAGGGATGTTCCATACTGATGCGCCAGGCAGAGTTGCTTAAGATACAGTTTGGCTCGGCACTGGGTGAGATCGCACCCGATGATAAGGTAGTAACCATACCTGGTATCAGCGGCAGGGAACCCAAGGAAATTTCATTTAAAAACCTTGCCTATATTATTCAGAGCAGAATGGAGGAGATAATTGATGCAGCTTCGTTTGAGATTGAGAATTCCGGTTTTTACGATCAGCTTAGCGCCGGAATTGTACTTACAGGGGGAGGGGCATTGCTCACCCACCTTTCGCAGCTTGTTAAATTCCGCACCGGCCTTGATGTTCGATTAGGATCACCAAATGAACACCTGGCAGGTGATCCGGACGATGAGATCAACCATCCGATGTATTCCACTGCAGTGGGCCTTATTCTTAAGGCCTATGAACTTATTGATATTGATGGAAAAGAAATTATTAATGCTGATAAAACATCCGGCGGGTTGAATGAAAAGGAGCTCGAGGCTGAAAAAAAGCAGGCCAGGATTAAAAGCAATATTTTTGAAAACCTCAAAACAACCATAACCAGGATATTTGAGGAGGATGATATTAAAATGTGAAAAACATTAAAACCTGACTCTTATGCCAGAAGAAACTCTCATCACAGATGAAGTTTAAAAAAGCATATAAAATATAAGGGTATGATATTCAGTCGAAATCTGATGTGCAAAATAGATTTCTTCGGTAAAATTGATCGGATGAGACTTTTATGTCTTGAAAAAATGAAAATTGCAGCTAACCCGTAATACATAGAATAATAATTTAATTGTCATGACAAATAGAAGTGAAATAATGAATTTTGATTTGCCCGTTGAGCGTTCCTCTATCATAAAAGTTATTGGAATAGGCGGAGGCGGCAGCAATGCAGTTAACCACATGTTCCAGTCGGGTATTAAGGATGTCAATTTTGTGGTTTGCAATACCGATGCACAGGCACTGGCAAACAGTGTTGTTCCTGTAAAGATACAACTGGGTGAATCTCTCACAGAGGGAAGAGGAGCCGGCAATAAACCTGATATAGGTAAACAGGCGGCAATAGAAAATCTCGATGATGTTATAGAGGCTCTGTCAGGTAATACAAAAAT
>PXAP01000148.1 GCA_003567115.1 Bacteroidota bacterium | reverse complement strand
GTGGTTGAACCCGAGGGCGATATTACATTACAGGATTAGCTGCATATTGGCTGTAAATACCGAATGAGTCTTTTAATATCCCAATCAGTCTTAATAAAAGCAACCTGGGTTAATTAAAGCGAAACAGTTCCTGATGTAATTATAAATATTAACAGATTAAATATAAGTTTTTGTTTTTGAAATATATTTGTCAGAGGTATTGGAAGCCCTGTTATAAAAAATAGATTCCGGTCTGAAGATTATATTAATGTTTTTGTATATTTACCTGGTGGTTAAACGGCTGATAATGACTTTAAAAAATAAGCCGATAAATAAAAAATCCCGGTAAAATGATAAAAACCTTAGGTCTTTCAAAAGTATTCAGAACAGATGAGGTTGAAACGACAGCCCTTGACAAGGTTAGTCTTGAGATCAAAAAAGGGGAATTTGTTGCAGTAATGGGCCCTTCCGGCTGTGGTAAATCTACCTTGCTTAACATAATTGGTTTACTGGATAATCCCACCTCAGGTGAATATTACTTTAATGGAATTGAGGTGGCAGGGTTTAAAGAACGAAAGAGGACGAAGCTTCGCAAATCAAATGTTGGCTTTGTATTTCAAAGCTTCAATCTAATTGATGAGCTTACTGTTTTTGAGAATGTTGAACTGCCGTTGCTTTATCTCAACATGCCTTCTTCTGAAAGGAAGGAAAAAGTTGAGAGCGTTCTGGAGCGGATGCAGATAGCTCATCGCAGGAAACATTTTCCCCAGCAACTCTCCGGAGGACAACAGCAGCGCGTGGCCATCTGCCGTGCCGTTGTTGCCAATCCCCGGCTTATCCTGGCTGATGAGCCAACAGGAAACCTGGATTCGGCCAATGGTGAAGAGGTATTGAATCTGCTCCAGCAGCTTAATGATGATGGTACAACTATCATAATGGTTACACACTCTCCTTCCGATTCTGAAAAGGCCGACAGGATAATTCATCTTTTTGACGGCCATATTGTAACGGAAAATATAAAGAAACTCCTATAGGCTATTTTAAAAACCCTTGTCCCTTGGGCGCACTCATGCCCTGGCGGGTTATGCCCGAAAGGCTTTTGCGGATTTAAAAAATTTGCGGTGCAAAGCAAAAATCGGGATTAAAGCCATCTCATCCGTTGGAGGACAGGCCGATTTTAGCAAATTATTTACCCAAAGGGATTTTCAAAATACATTAACAGTAGCGAAAGTATACCGGCCGGAGCAGCGGCTTTGCCCTGCATATTTCAGCCGGTTACCCTGTCAGGCCCCGAACCGGGCTTAAGGGGTATGTTAATAGTCATCATCATCATCATCAATACCTTCCATATCTTTATAAAGATCTTCAAGATCTTCGGCCCTGAAGTTAAATTCCTCATTCTCGAATTCTTCAATTTCATCGAGAAATTGTGTTCTTTTGGATTTCTGCTTTTTTATCGGGGTAAGCCGGGGTTTCCTTTTCCCTTTAAAATCCTCATTTCCTTCGCGGGAATCGCCAGTCGGTTTTTTTGACTTCATCTCTTTTAGAAAGAAAAATGGTTATTATCAAAATTTAAGTTACAATTTTCCTGTTTCTGTTTTATAATACAATTTTAGGCAATTTTTTTGAAAAAAAATTAACCGGGGGTATTTTTTATTTTAAATCATTCATATTAATTATCGATTTGATATTTAATTTGAAATATTTGACATTTAAGATTATATAGCCTGTAAATATTTCCCCGGAAGGGATAAAGGTTTTTTAGACAGTCAATAAATGTCATTCTTTCGATATTAAACTATAATTTTATACAAGTTAAATCAAAATTACATTAATGTCTGTTTTTTCGGTTACCTATTTTTCGCTTTTTTTAATCATTGCCATAGGATTTATTATCGGCCGGATCAGGATAAAGGGCATATCCCTCGATATTTCGGCGGTAATCTTTGTAGCTCTTTTATTCGGTCATTTCGGGGTTATGATTCCGCAGGACTTTCAATATGTGGGACTTGTACTTTTTATATTTACTATCGGCGTGCAGGCAGGTCCGGGGTTTTTCCAGACTTTCCGTTCAAGGGGTGCAAAACTTGTTGTTGTTGCCCTTGTGCTGGTGAGTAGTGCCACAGTGACAACAGTAGTCATGGCATGGCTGTTTGACATTGATTTCCACATGGCAACCGGGCTGCTCACCGGGGCGTTGACCAGTACGCCCGGTCTGGCTGCCGCCATCGATGCAACGGGATCTCCGCTTGCCCCCATTGGTTATGGTATTGCATATCCCTTCGGTGTAATCGGAGTAATACTTTTTCTGAGGGTTCTTCCCAGGCTTTTAAATGTGGGGATAAAGGAGGCGGAAAAAGATACAGGGACCCAGCTTCTGAGTATTTATCCTGAAGTGTATCACCGCCATTTCGTGGTAGAAAATGAGAATATTTTAGGCAAGACAATTGGAGAACTAAAGATCAGGAGTATGACCGGGGCAAGTATTTCACGGGTTCTTTCCGGCGAAAAAGCGATGACCCCTTCTCCGGGTACCATACTGCACAGGGGTGATCTGGTCAGGGCAGTGGGTACCCGTGAGGCACTTGAAAAAGTGAGGTTACTGGTAGGAAGCACCACCGACCGGGAGATACCCCTGGGTGAGGATTATGAGGTGCAATCCATTCTGGTTACCAATAAGGAGGTGGTAAGCAAGACCATAGGACAATTAAACCTCTTTTCAAATTATAATGCGACCATTACCAGGGTCAGAAGAAGCGGGATCGATATTGTTCCCACCGGGAACCTTCATTTACGTTTTGGCGACAAACTTCTTATTGCCTGCAATAAAGAGAACATGAAAGCCGTAGCGAAAATTTTCGGCAATCAGGAAAGGAAACTTTCCGATACCAATATGTTTCCCATTGCCATCGGCATAGTACTCGGGATACTTGTCGGTCAGATGAGAATAAGCTTTACTGAAAACCTGACCTTCAGTCCCGGACTGGCGGGGGGAGTGTTGTTTGTTGCACTGATACTGGGTAATCTCGGGAAAACAGGCCCCATTATATGGTCAATGTCCGCATCAGGCATCCAGCTGCTGCGTCAGCTCGGACTGCTTTTTTTCCTTGCTGCCGTGGGTACTCAGGCTGGTGCGCAACTGGTTGATGCCTTCAAGCATTATGGCATTCACCTTTTTTATGCCGGAATTATTATTACACTTTTCCCTATGATCATTTCCGCCTTTGTGGCGCATTATTTCCTCAGAATAAACCTGCTCTCCATTTTAGGAACTCTCACCGGGGGGATGACAAGTACCCCGGGTCTTGCCGCCATTGACCCCATGACCGGCAGTAATGCCCCTCAGATAGCCTATGCAACGGTTTATCCGGTTGCCATGGTTTTTCTGATTATTTTTGTCCAGATATTGAGCTGGTTTTAAATTCATCTGCATATATCCCTTTCCCGGCTCCCGGCTGCACGGAAGAAAATTTAAATCAGCTATTGAGTATCCCTCTCGTATAAAATACAACATCTTTTGTAAAGTTCCCTTTCCCTTTCGGGGAAAGGTCAGATGTTTTGTAAGGATTTCTTCGGGAGAAGGTCAAATGTCTTGTGAAGTTCCCTTTCGGCGGAAGGTCAATCCTTTTGTAAGTTTCCCTTTCGGGGAAAATAACGGATAGTCCGATTTTAGCGAATTTTTTACTACGATACTGCAGATGAAATATGCCCGGCAGGTTGTTCCCAGAAGGTTTTCAATTTCCCTTGCTATGTTCTCAAACCACAAAAAAGGAAAAAGGCCGGGAGCCAGATCGGCAACCGGCTGGTAAAGCAATGAATTTTCTATTTGCTTTTCTGGCATGAAGTCATGCCTTTGGTCAAAGGCATTCAGTACCACGAAAATTACACTCAGAAAAAGTGCCATGGTAACGAAGCTGAACAAAGCCCCCAGCAAACGGTTTAGAAGTCCGAGCGCTATGGCATCAAGCAGCCGGCTTATAAGATAGGCAGCTATATTTATCGCTATTACAATGCAGATAAAGGTTATTGTAAAAGAGACAAGGCTTAAATACGGGGAAGACACGTTAAGAGTGTTTGCCAGCCACTCTCCCACAAGTCCGGAAAACCTGGCTGCTCCCCATATACCAATTATGAGTGCTATGAAGGCGGCAACCATAATTACCAGCCCTTTGATGAAACCCCGGTACAGGGACCATGCAAGTAAAACTATTATGACCGGATCTATGTAATTCATGTTATTTTGTGATACTCAGTATCACGTGTAATACAAAACTGAGTTTGATCCTGGCGCATTTGAGGCATAAAACCGGTACACTTAAAACATAAAATATAAAACAAACACTATAAAAAACCTGTTGCCATGTTGATCATATTTTGCCGCGTAAAGATAATTATTATCCGGTTAACGGCACATGTTTTATGGTTATGGTATAACCGGTAAATTGGTAATCCGGACTTGCAAACTTAAAATGGACAATAGGTTAAGCCACCAATAATTTTTGATTTTTTTTCAGTTCCATGGTGTGCCTGGTATGGGAGTAGTTGATTGTTTTATAGTATAACCGGCGTGAGTATTTTACGATGATTTTTGTTTCAACAGCAATTATCATTATTTTTGTCCTCTGCTTTGGGGTAATCCGCGAAAATATTTTAAGGAAATGCGGATTCCCTATTCAACCATGGCCTCATAGTTCAAGGGATAGAATAGCGGTTTCCTAAACCGTTGATCCAGGTTCGAATCCTGGTGAGGCTACAGAAAAGACCCCTTAACAAATTAATGTTGAGGGGTTTGTGTTTTTTTGTATCCCAAGTTTGTATCCAAAATTGTATCCCGAAAAGTCAAATGATTTAAACGATATTTTTCGTAGTGGTAAAAAAAGTGGTAAAAAACTATAAGTTCCATTTATCTCGATGATCCCATTTTGTGCCCTGCCATTCACTTATTGTTCCTTCAAAATCACAATCACCGCATCCCCATATTATCTCTTTGTCCTCATCACGTAGTTCGGTTATTATTGAAGAATCACATTTTTTACAGTTAATATCGGTACAGCAGACATATTCGGGATACTCCCTGGTCGCTGCTTCAACTATGGATGTTAGAAATACAGCGAATTCTTTTGCTTCATCTGGCATTTCCTCTGGTATGTTCCCTGTTTCATCCAAGAAGTGGGTCAATTTCGTGATGTACATTTATTCAGGTTCATTTATTAACGGTAAAATATCTAATGCTTTATTATCTTAGTAGTTTTGAAATTAAGCATTATTAATTTTAAAAATAAATAATTATATATGAGAAACATACATTAACATGGGAGAAGAACAAAAAAGAATACTCAACCAACAACTCTGGAACATAGCAAATACACTTCGTGGTAAGATGGATGCCGATGAATTCAGGGATTACATTCTTGGTTTCATTTTTTACAAATATC
>PXAP01000006.1 GCA_003567115.1 Bacteroidota bacterium | reverse complement strand
GATCAGTTTTATAACTGGGGTGAGATACTGCGTTCGGATTTTGATGAGATTGATAAATATATGGTCAGTGCCGGTGCTCTGTTCAGCAATGTGCGGGGACTGAAGGATATTGAGGAGCAGTTTGATTTTCTGACTGACCGGCAGATAGAAGCAATCAAAAGTTTCTGGAGCACCTTCCGTCCCGCCGTAACATCGCCTCAGCAAAAGGAGTTTTTACGCATCTGGGAAGTCCTGGAAGAAATATACACGAAATACAGGCAAAGCCTCCGGAAACAGGGGATCGCCTATGAAGGGATGATCTTCAGGGATGCGGCGGATACTGTTAAGGAAGGCATTCCATTGGAGTTGCCATATGAAAGGTTATTTGTTGCCGGATTCAATGCTCTCAATGAATGTGAAAAGGTTCTTTTTGACAGCCTGAAAGACGAAGGGCGGGCTGAATTTTTCTGGGATTACGACCAATATTATACCTCCCGTCCTGGCCACCAGGCCGGGCTTTTTATGCGTGAAAACCTGAAACGTTATCCCCACACGGGTTTTGAGCAGGATAGCAGGAGCATGGAAAAAAACCGTCCGGAGATAGAGATAATTGCCGTATCTTCCAATTCCGGTCAGGCTAAGCTTCTTTCCCGGCTTAATACTGAGTTTGCCGATGATGACCCGGGCAAAACCGTGGTGATTCTTCCCGACGAAACTTTGCTGATACCGGTATTGTCATCCCTGCCGGGGGAAGTTTCAGATATAAATGTGACCATGGGATATCCGCTTAGAGATACTCCCTGGTATGGTTTTGTAATGAACCTTGTCTCTCTGCAGAAAAATGCAGGAAAGGGTGAGGATGGCAGGGTTAGTTTTCATTACAGTGATGTACTTTCCCTGCTCAGGCACCCCGGGTTCAATGATCAGGATACGCTTGTTCCGGAGAGGCTTGCCGCTGAGACAGCTCGGAAAAATCTGCTTTATATAAGTGAAACCGATCTGAATCATACTCCGGCGGGCAGTCTTGTGTTCAGAAAGGTTTACGGAGGAACGGATCTGCCGGACTATATAACCGGTATACTGTTGTATATTGCCCGCAGCAGAACGTTTGAAGAAGGAGACAGCCAGGGCTGTCGGGGGACTGGCAAGGTGAAAAAGGCTGAAAACAACAAGGGGGATAACCCGGATGAAAGCGGCGGATCCGTCTTTTTCCCCGAAAGGGAGTTTATATACAGAATCTGTAACGGGATAGTGAGGCTGAGGGATATTACTGAAAATGCCGGATTGAAGCCGGGATTTGACACCATGGTGAAACTTCTGAAAAAGGTTTTGAATGGTATTCGTGTCCCTTTTTATGGTGAACCCCTTAAAGGGGTACAGGTTATGGGGGTTCTGGAAACCCGGGCACTTGACTTTGAAAATGTGATCTGGCTTTCCATGAATGAGGGTCTGTTCCCGGCCAGGCATAATGAATGGTCGTTTGTTCCCTATAACCTCAGGAAAGGTTACGGACTGCCGGGGAGGGAGCAGCAGGATGCGGTGTATGCCTATTATTTTTACCGGATGCTGCAGAGAGCCTCCAAAACTACCCTGATCTGGAATACCAGAAGTGAGGGTTTGTTTACGGGAGAGATGAGCAGGTTCATATACCAGCTTAAATTCGACAGGCAGTTCAGGGTAACTGAAAAAAGTTTTGCCGGTGGACTCGTGCCCGTGGAGAACAGGCCTGTAATTATATATAAAACCCCTGATGTTATCAGGCTGATGAACAGATTTGCCGGTGATGGCCCCGGTAGCCGGTATCTTTCGCCCGGTGCGATAAACAGCTGGCTTGATTGTTCGCTCAGGTTCTATTTCCGTTATATTGCCCGCATCCCTGAACCTGCAAAGGTTGCCGAAGAGATTGACGCGGCGGAATTCGGCAACCTGATGCATAAATCAGCCCAGCTGATATACCTGCCATTTACCGGTAAGGAGGTAGGGAGGGAGGATATAGATTCGCTTCTGGCAAATGATGGGCAGCTTGGAAAATATGTGGAACGGGCCTTTGATGAGGTGATTGCCGGACAGGGTTGCAAAACCGGTCCCGGCAGGGGGGGTATGAGCAGTATAGTTTCGGAGGTGCTGATTACCTATCTCAGGGAGATGCTTTCGATGGACCGGGGTATGGCACCGTTCAGTATCAAGGCACTTGAAAGGGAATACCGTACTGCGATATCTGCCGGGCAGGGGGACGGAAACCCGGTCCCGGCCATAGGTGGTATTATAGACAGGATTGATGAGGTTGACGGTACGGTAAGGGTAGTGGATTATAAAACCGGGGGTGACGAACCTGATTTCAAAACGGTTGAATCCCTTTTCGAGCGGGGTAATCCTAAAAGGAGAAGGGCAGTTTTCCAGACCTTCATGTATGCATGGCTCTACCTTCGTAATCATGGCGGGGAGAAACCGGTAAAACCGCTTCTGTATCAGGTGAAAAAGTTTTTCAGCGGTGATGACCCTGCAATTTATGAGAAGAGCGGCCGATCGGCAAAAATAGCCGTCAATGATTTTGCCCGGTATATGGAGGAGTTTGAAGCTCAGCTGAAACTCTCCCTGGCAGATATGTTCAGTCCCGTGCAACCATTCAGTCCGGCAGAAAACCAGGAAATTTGCAGATATTGTACCTATGTAAAATTGTGCCGCAGAGGGTGATATCAGGGTTGCCGTATGCCGGTTGTTTTATGCCGGTTGTTTTATGCCGGGTGTTTTATGCCGGTTGTTTTATGCCGGGTGTTTTATGCCGGGTGTTTTATGCCGGGTGTTTTATGTCTTTTTCTGTATGCTGTGCCAAATATCATAAAAACAAACCTGTATGATTAATGATAAACTGATCAATCCCCAAAGCATTGTTGTTGTGGGAGGCTCAAAAGATCTGCGCAAGCCCGGAGGCAAGGTGCTCAGGAACATTATTGAAAACGGGTACACAGGCAGGATATATGTTGCCAATCCCAAAGAGGACGAGGTTCAGGGTATTAAAAGCTTCAGGAACCTTGATGATTTGCCTGACACCGATCTTGCAATCCTTGCAGTTGCCGCCGTACACTGTCCGCCGGCTGTGGAGCTTCTTGCAACCAAAAAAAACACGAAAGCCTTTATTGTACTCTCCGCAGGATTTTCCGAAGAGAGTAAGGAGGGTGCAGAACTTGAAAGGAAGATTGCTGATATTGCTGATTCTGCCGGTGCATGCCTGATAGGACCCAATTGCATCGGGGTGATAAGCAGCAATCACGCCAGCGTTTTTACCACACCTGTTCCAAAGCTTCATCCCGGCGGCGTTGATTTTATATCGGGATCGGGTGCCGTGGCTGTATACACCATGGAGGCGGGATATAGTGCAGGCCTGACCTTTTCATCCGTATGGTCGGTGGGTAACAGTCCCCAAACCGGAGTGGAAGAGGTGGTCAGGTACCTTGATGAGAATTTCGACCCCCGGACCAGTTCAAGGATCAAGCTACTTTATATGGAGGGTATCAGAAGTCCCGGTATGCTGCTCAGGCATGCCTCTTCCCTTATCAGGAAGGGATGCAGGATTGCCGCAATTAAATCGGGTGCTTCGGAAGCTGGAAGCCGTGCTGCCACTTCCCATACCGGGGCTCTTGCCGGATCTGATGCCGCTGTTGACGCCCTTTTCAGAAAGGCCGGTATTGTACGTAGTTACAGCAGGCAGGAGCTTATAAACGTTGCAGGGGTTTTTTTACAAAAAGAGATCAAAGGCAAACGGTTTGCCATAATAACCCATGCCGGAGGTTCGGCGGTGATGCTGACCGACACTTTGTCTGATGGGGGCCTGGAGGTTCCGCCGATCGGGGGTCCTGACAGCGTGGACCTGCTTGAAAAACTCTACCCCGGATCTTCGGTTGCCAATCCGATAGATTTCCTTGCCACGGGCAATGCCATGCAGCTTGGCCATATACTCGATTATTGCGAGAACAGGTTTGACAATATTGATGGCATGGTTGTTATTTTCGGCAGTCCCGGCCTTGCTTCTGTTTATGATGTCTATGAGCTTCTGCATGAGAAGATGGAAAGCTGCAAAAAACCGGTTTATCCGGTGCTCCCGTCTGTTATCAATGCTGCTGACGAGATTGTCTCCTTTATTTCCAAAGGCCGTTTCTGTTTCCAGGATGAGGTTGTTCTGGGCCGTGCGCTGGTGCAGGTTGCCAAAACCCCTTCTCCGGCTCCCTCCACTGTAACCCTTCCGGCTGTGGAAACCGGAATAATAAGGGAGGTGGTTGAAAGCAGCGCCGGGGGATATCTTGAGCCGCACAAAGTACAGAAGCTTATGGATGCATCGGGCATACCCAGGGCAGCAGAGGCTGTTGTCACTGATCGGGAAGAGGCTTCCGCGAAAGCTCACCTTTTTGGTTACCCGGTAGTGATGAAGGTGGTGGGCCCCCTCCACAAGTCCGATGTAAACGGTGTTGTTATGAATGTAACTGATGAAAAGCAGCTTGGAAGAGAGTTTGAGCGCCTGATGCAGATACCCGGCACTACTGCAGTACTGATACAGCCTATGCTGGAGGGGGCAGAGCTGTTTGCCGGCATAAAATCTGAGCCACCCTTTGGCCATCTTGTTGTCGGGGGACTGGGGGGAGTATTTGTAGAGGTATTCGGGGATGTTACCGAGGCTCTTGCTCCGCTTGACCTTCAGGAGGCCCTGGAGATGACCGGCCGGTTAAGGGGACAGGGGGTATTATCGGGTGCAAGGGGCATGAAAGGTGTCAATACCGAAATGTTTGCAGATATACTTGTAAGGCTGTCTGCACTGGCACATTCTGCCCCTGAGATTTCAGAAATGGACATTAATCCCCTGCTGGGCCAGCCAAACCGGGTAATCGCAGTTGATGCAAGGATCAGGCTGGAAAAGACAGATCATTGATCTTCTTTATCCGGCGGGTGATTGCAGAAAAATATCTTTGCCTCATTACAAACGTGTACAAGAGGTGCATAGAGTATAGCAGGTGCATTGATAGGTTTGTTACGGCTTGTAACATATACCTGCCCTGTCAGCAGCACCCCGATTTTGTCTTCAAGTTCAATATTGTCATTATCGTTTAAAAATGCGATATCACCTCCGGCAATCCATTTTTTCAGCTTATTGCGTTTCCATTTGCTGTAAGGCTCCATTATTCCAAGGTAGTTTTCAACAAACCTGGTACTGGCAATTTTCCATAAACGCTTCTCAAAATCAGGAGATTCTCTCATCAGGCTTATCATGTTCCTGGCTGGCATTTTAAGGGCCGTAACCGGTTGCTCTGCTGTTACCGTAGCCGTTCTGGGCACTCCCATAAGATTTGCCATTTCTCCTATTACTGTTCCCGGACCGAGGATGTCAATAACTGAATTTCCCGATTCAATTATAACGTTCCCCCTGACCAGGATGAACAGATCCTCACCAGGACGGTTTTCCCTGAAGAGGTGCTCTCCTACCGAG
>PXAP01000081.1 GCA_003567115.1 Bacteroidota bacterium | reverse complement strand
TTCCGAACCGTAGCATTAGCGGATCGCTGTAATCCAGGTTCTCCAACCTCCGGTTTGTCTCCTCCTCGGGAAAATCGATCGGTGCATCACGGTCAATATTGTTACGCATCCTGTAGAGGAGTGGATAGGTTAAATCCAGCTGAAGTGACCGTAGCTCGATGTAAGCTTTTTCAAGTCTCAGAAAATCGGGATCCACGTTATTCTGTTTTTCAAGTTCGTTTACCAGCTCGATCAGCGGGGTGAGGAACTCCTTTTTCTTCTCAGAATATTCATCCAGGCCGGTCGACATAACCGGCGCTTCAGATCCAAAGTCAAGTGGCTCTTTTCTCGCCATGAATTCGGCCTCGACCGATTTATCACCCGATGCGTTGAATGTATCGCCGAAATCATTTATATGGGCCGTAATGTAGATGCTGTCGCCCGGATCCAGATACATCCAGAATTCCCTGTCGGCAACCCTGAACTGGAAATAGTAGTTGGCATAATAACTGAAGGGCAGGTGAAAGGAGCCGTCAGGATGAATTTCGGCAGTTGCCAGCACATCGTCTCTCCTGACGGAGATGGTTCCCTGGTCAAGTCCATCGATCTTTCCGGCAACAATTATCAGATTACCCCGGTCTGTGCCGGGACCGCTGCATGAAACGAAAGCCACGCAGACTGTAATAATCAAAAGGGCAGGTAATTTTCTCATGATTACTTAAATGTTTAACAGTGGTACAAGTTAATAAAAAATATTAAAAAATTAGTTATAAGACTAAAAAATTCGTTGTAAAATTCAAATTGTCCGCCTTGAGCTATAATTGAGACAGCCGGTAAATCCGGTCTCTGGTGTGCAGGTTTACTAATCTGATAATGACATTATTTTTTCTGAAACATAGGGAAAAAATTTGGTTGGTTGTTTTATGTAAGTGGAGTTGACAGATAGATTTTTTCAGGGCTGTATGAAACCATATCTCAAATAATTTTTTATAAATTGTGTAGAATTTTAATATTTCTCTGAACAGTGATATTCTTCCTTTAATCAGGTTAGAATTACTTATCAAATCCTGTGGATATAAATTTAAATCGAAGGAGATATTTATGAAAGATGAAGTCATACTTGTCATTGAAACTATTATAATGCTGGCCATTGTAATTTTCGGGGGATTATTTATCAGAAAGATCAGACTGTTGGATCAACGCTCGACAGAGAAATTAAGCAATTTTGTTGTTGACGTTGCGTTTCCGGCTCTGGTTTTTACATCAATGTTGCGAAATGTGGATGCTCAAAGATTGGTGGACCACTGGCACCTGCCTGTGATTAGTTTGTGCATTATGCTTTTAGGAATAGGAATTGGTTATTTAGCCTTACCTTTTCTGAAGAAGCAAAGGAAGGAGAGTCATCACGGGTCGACTGCTTTTGTCATTGGCACTCCAAACTGGCTTTTTATTCCTCTGCCAATCGCGATTGCTTTGTATGGTGATGATGGAGAAAGAGCTGTTTTGCTTTTTAATGTGGGAGCACTTTTAGTGTTTTGGAGCGTCGGTATCTGGATTGTAAAAGGTGGCAGGCCAGATCTAACCTCACTCCGGAAATTAGCCGTGAATCCGGGGCTTCTGGCAACACTTACGGGCATTGTTGTCGCCCTGCTTTTTCCCTGGGCTCGAACACTTGAAGAACTCGATATAACAAATGCCAGCCTGGGACTCGCCGTCCCGAGCATTATTATCCAGGCTATGGCGTTCATCGGTGACGTGACTGTGCCCTTATCGATGGTTGTCACCGGATCGCTCCTTGCCGGCGCAGGGGCCCGTAATGCATGGAACCGGCGTGTAATTGCCATTTCAGCAATTCGGTTGGTAGCAGTTCCCGCATGCGTTATCCTGATTTTATGGTTGGCCAATATGATCGGTATCAGAATGGCTTCATATTTAAATACAATCGTTATAATAACTGCGGCGATGCCTGTGGCCGTAACCTGCGCAGTTGTTGTTGAAAAATATGACCGGGATGTTCCAATGGTTACCGGGGCAATATTTGTTACCACTCTTGCCAGTGTGGTAACGGTACCTGTAATCGTCTGGCTTGTCCGGATTATTGGGTTTTGATTACTCTTTAGCGGCTGCTGACTTTTCTTTTTTGTTTGTATGAAAATGCTTACCTTGTCAGGGATAATACAGGGTCTGGCACCGGAAAAATCATCTGTCTCCGGATGTTCGGCCTATGGATTTGAGCTACGGCATTATCAAACTATCAAACTATAACTGATATAGTCTAAAATTTCTCCGAATGGATAGACGAAAATTCTTCAAATCAGCCGGCCTGAGCCTGGCGGGCAGTTCATTTCTGTTAAATTCCTGCACAACTGCTGAAGGAAAGGATACCCGAATCAATTATTCACAACTCGATGAAATTTTGTCCCGGCCGGTATTAAAAAAGGAACTGTTTACAGATCCGGTGATTATCGAACAGGTTTCTCTGTTGCGTTACGGTGAAAGTATACTTTGCAGGGTGGTTTCCCGTGATGGTGCGGAAGGGATAAGTGTGAGCAATGATCTGTACATGACTTCCCTTTATCCCATTTTTGTACAGCGGGTACAACCTCTTTTTATTGGTAAGGATGCCGTTCAACTCGAAGAGATCATCAGCGATGTGTACCTGCGAAATTATAAACTTCAGGGACTGGCGCTGTGGCTGCCTTTGGCTACTGCCGAAATGGCCGTTCTGGATATGCTCGGCAAAATAGCAGGCAAATCGATGGGAGAGCTGATTGGAGATATACATCATAAGCATATTCCCTTGTATCTGGCTAATGACAACAGAGGCAGAAGTGCTGAAGAGTCGGTGGCCCGGATCCGGGAAAATATTGGTGATTGGCCTTTCAAGGCCCTGAAATTCAAAGTGGCCGGGCGTATGCACGAGGATGAATATCCCCCGGGCAGGAGTGAAAGGCTCATTCCCCTTGTACGAAAAACATTTGGCAATGAAATGACCCTGTATACCGATGCCAATGGAGGATATTCTGTTGAGGAGGCCGTTAAAACCGGAAGATTAATGGAAGAATATGATTATGGCTATTTTGAGGAGCCTGTTCCGTTCGACTGGTATGAGGGTACGAAACAGGTAGCCGATGCTCTCTATATGCCCTTGGCAGGAGGTGAACAGGAGCCAAGCTTGTTTAATTTCAGATGGATGGTAAAAAACAACGCCTTACAGGTGGTACAACCAGACCAGTTCTATTTTGGAGGTATGATCCGGTCGGTTAAAGTTGCCCGCATTGCGGATGCTGCAGGCATCCGGTGCACACCCCATATGTCCGGACGTGGGCTCGGATACTTGTACATGATGCATTTCGTATCGGTTTTGACAAATGCCGCATCTTTTCATGAATTCAAAGGATTTAGCCAGCGATTTGAAATGGAATGCCCGACATCAAGTCTGGCAATAGATGAAAACGGGAGAATAAAGGTACCTGCCGGACCTGGTCTGGGAGTAATCATTGATCCGGATTTTATCAAAAAGCATCAAATTGTAGAAGCATAATCTATAGTCCTTGATTCATGCACACGGCCGGATATAGATTCCATCGTTCAGAATTGCTGGTATTAAAAAAAGAGTATCCATCCAGTTCGAAGGTGTAAACCCGGAAATTGAAGCGATGTGGAAAAGCCTGGACGATAAAAAGATAGATGATCTTGAAAAACTCTGAAATATGAAATCAGCAAACATTTATGAATCAATTCCGAAAGACCCTGATGCCGAAATATTTAATGACATCATTAGTACCCCGGGTACCAGGATCGAAAGAATAATTTCAAAAGGCCATACTTCACCTGAAATTGGCTGGTATGATCAGGAAGAGAATGAATGGGTCATGGTTCTGGAAGGGGCGGGGACTTTAACGTTTGAAGATGGTTCTGTTGCTCATCTGTCAAAGGGTGATCACATAAATATCCCTGCACACTGCAGGCACAGAGTGTCGTGGACTGATCTGGATCAAATAACCATATGGCTGGTGGTGTTTTACAGGTAATTACTGGTTTTAATTAGCTATATTAACATTTCATGAACTGGAAGTTTTTTGTATCATGGGTTCCGGGTATTCCGATTGCAATTAGCAACGGTGTAATTCGTGAATACTGGTATCAGCAATTCCTCCCTGAGATGCCCTCTCATCAACTTTCTACCTTAAGCTTCATAATACTTTTTGGGGTTTACGTATGGCTTATTCTCAATTGGCTTAAACTTCCTTCAGCACAGGCAACCTTTAGACTTGGTTTGACAAATGGCATATCGCAGATCAGGTACAGGACAGCATCTGTTTATAATGGTTAAAGACTGGTTTGCAGCTGAACGCACACATGTTGCTTTATTTTTATTGCATATATAAGCGTTATACAATGCTTTTTAATAGTATTAACATTTTCAACGAAATGATATGAATAATAAAAGAATTTTGCTTTGGTTTTTAAGGATAATCGTATTAACTATCCTTTATTTTCCAATATGGATTTTAGGTTCAATGGCAGTAGGGAATTATTTTCCTGATGCACCCTCAGAACCTGGTTTAGTGGATGAATCGATTGGGATGCTGATTTTAGGCATTTTAAATACTGGTTTAGTAGTTGGTTTAATTGTTTCCTCACGTTGGAGTGGATGGCGGTTAGCATTACTATTAGCTCTTTCGTATTACGGGTCGTACACATTTATCACACAGATTGAAACCTGGTACTTTCTTACTGAGATTACAGTTTCACCTGAGTTACTTCCCAGGTTGTTTGTTATGGGCCTGTCGGTACCTTTCCTCTATATTCCCCTTGCCGTGTTAATATGTGGAAAGTGGAAGGCAACCAGAATTACCAGAGAGAATACAAATATGGTAATGCCCAAAGGGCAATTGCTATTAAAATTTGGCATTATCGCTGTATTATATGTAGTAATATACTGGAGTGCGGGTTACTTCATTGCCTGGCAGAATCCTGAACTTAGAGCTTTTTATGGCAGTCCTGGTGAGATAGTGCCATTCTGGGAGCACACTTTAACTTCATTCAGGAATACACCAGACTTAATCATATTACAGTTAATCAGAGGTCTGCTTTTTGCTGTAATAGCAATCCCTGTAATTCGTGGTTCGAATGTAAAGCCCTGGTTAAACGCATTGCTGGCGGGGTTACTGCTGGCTGTCCCCCACCTGGGCCATATCCTTCCAAATCCCTTGATGCCTCTTGCCAGCGTGAGGTTTAGCCACATGATCGAAACCGCTGCATCAACTTTTGTTTTCGGGTTAATTATCGTTTGGCTGTTGCATCGCAGACATTATGGAATGAAAGATTTGCTGGGATGGGAAAATATAAATGTTACAAATTCTAAATCAAATCATCTTATTAGCTAGTTAAATAAACATTTGCAGCATACACCTACTGATTCGATTGAATGAGCATAAAAACATGAAAGAAGAAAAATCAATTTTAATGCGG
>PXAP01000034.1 GCA_003567115.1 Bacteroidota bacterium | reverse complement strand
CGTACAAATTATAGTTATCAAATTATCTATCAAAATGTTACTAATTCACAATATGGTAAACTTGCTTTTCAATCCCATGGATCCCACATGTTTTATATATGCCTTTTTGTGCTACTAAGTAATATGTGGGATTCATTTCAAATATTTTTAAAAGTCAGATGAAAAAACCTGTATTTATAATAACGCCCGTGCAGGATTAATACTCAACTCCGGGCATTTCACCATAATTTATTAGGTCAGGATGCTTTCTGCCGGATAGCGGTAGTTGAGATGCCTGACATCCCTTAATAATGCCTGCAGGATAACAAGCATGCCAATTCTTCCTGTAAACATATTAAAAATTATTATCAGTTTACCGGCATCACTCAGATCGCCGGTTATCCCCATACTCAATCCCACAGTGCTGTAAGCCGAGAAACATTCAAATACCACAGGCAGAATTTCCATGTCTTTATCAAGGACCGTTATAAGAAAAACCGAAAGCCCTATAGTTACAACTGAAAGCAATATGACAGCAAATGCTCTCCTTACCGATTCTCCGGAAACTTCCCGGCCGAAAACCTCAATCCTGTCCTTTCCCCTGGCAATACTCACAACATTCATAACGGCAACCGCAAATGATGTGACCTTTATCCCCCCTCCGGTGGAACCCGGGGCTGCGCCTATCCACATAAGAAAAATGACAAGCATCAGGGCAGGGAGCATCAGGGCAGATGTATCTACTGTATTGAAACCCGCTGATCTTGGTGTAGCAGCACTAAAAAAAGCAGTGATGACTTTACCTGAACCCTCATGAACGGCAAGGGTGTTGTCATATTCCAGAATATAGAATAAAAATGTACCACCGGCCAGTAATACAAGGGTAGTTATAAAAACTATCCTTGTATTCATATTGATCACCCAGGGAACATGCAGGGCTCTCTGTTTCAATATACGGTTTATCAGATAATGTTGCAGATATTTAAAAAAATTATACACCAAAGGAAAACCGAGTCCACCGACCACAAACAATAAAGCAATAATCAGATGCAGGCTGTAATTAAACCTGAAGGCGGTGTCATAGAGGCTGTCGGACAGGGTGGTAAAACCCGCGCTGCAAAAGCCTGAAACAGAATGAAAAACCGAAAAGTATATCCGTTCCTGAATTGAACTGATAACTTGTTTGTCAAGACTGAGATAGATAAACAGAGCTCCGGCAGCTTCAATTATTAAAGTAAAAAGTATTATGATTTTGACCGTGCTGAAAACTTCGGCAATTTTTTCGGAAGCTGTCATATCTTTCAGCAATAACTGACTCCCATAGGTGCTGCTGCCGGTGAAGAAATAGGCAAAAAAACTGGTAAAGGTCATAATACCTATTCCCCCCAGTTGTATGAGCACCAGTATTATCACCTGACCAAAAGTGGTGAAATAGGTTCCTGTATCCACCACAACCAGCCCGGTAATACAAAATGCACTGGTAGAGGTGAAGAGCGCATCTGTCAAGGAAATGCCGGTATAGGTCGCATTGGGCAGCATGAGCAGGATAGTGCCAGAGACAATGATTGCAGAATAAGTGGTTACAAATAGCTGGAAGGGATTCAGATATTGCAGCATCCGGCTGTATTGAAGATATGAAAACTCACGTATTAAAACAAGAAATACACCAGAGTATATCAGAAACCTGTTATAAAAAAAGGACATATGTTCCAGTCCCGCCAATCCGCCAATAATTCCGGCAAGATATACGGCCAGCAACATATCATATATCAATATATTACGCACCGGCCGATGTTTAATGAAAATATGCCTGCCAGCCAAAGAAATTAATCCCGCGATAATGGCAGACATATAAATCCATGGCAAAAGGCTCAGGATGAAAGGTGTCAAATCAAAGCCAAATTCAAAAATAACTGCCAGCAGGGCAAGCAGACCGATCCATAAAGGAATCCGTTTAAGATATTTAACTATATCACCGGGGGTTGCTTCCAAATTATATGATTTTATTTCTGTATAAAACCGGCAAGGCTTTTAGATCAATATTTTGTAAATTGGGCTAATATTACAAATGCAAATATATAACTGTAAAGCATAAAGAAAAAAGGTATTTCATTCAACTTTTTGGCTCTTTTTACCTTTATACCTGTAAGGACTGTGATTTGCCAATTTCAAAATGTAAACCGTATAATCCATGAACAAAAAAGATTATTACCAGATTGAGGACCGGGAGTGGCTGGACTCACTTGAGTATGTCATTCAAAACGAAACGCCTGAACGTGTACGTGAAATCCTGGGCCTTCTCCAGATGAAAGCCCATAAAGCAGGCATCCCTTTCCGCTGCCCGGGTAACACACCCTATATAAACAGCATTTCTCCGCGTAAGGAAGCTCCCTATCCGGGAAGCGCTGAAATTGAAAGAAGAATCAAGAGCCTTGTCCGGTGGAACGCCATGGCCATGGTTGTCAGGGCCAACCTTGAATCGGAGGGTATCGGTGGACATATTTCAACATATGCCTCGGCAGCAACCCTGCTGGAAGTGGGCTTCAACCACTTTTTCCGGGGCGGGGACAATGACGCCCCTCCCGATCTGATTTATTTTCAGGGACATGGCTCACCCGGAATTTATGCCCGTTCATTTCTTGAAGGCAGGCTGTCGGAAACAGATCTGCACAATTTCAGGCAGGAACTGCGCAAGGAAGGAGGCCTGCCCTCCTATCCCCATCCCAGGCTAATGTCCGGTTACTGGAATTTTCCGACCGTATCGATGGGACTGGGGCCTATTATGGCCATATACCAGGCCAGGTTTAACAAGTACCTGGAGGATAGGGGACTGAAGGAGAAGACCGGGCAAAAGATATGGGCTTTCCTTGGCGACGGTGAAATGGATGAGCCGGAATCACTCGGAGCTATCACTGTGGCCAGCCGGGAAAAGCTTAACAATCTTATTTTTGTGGTTAACTGCAATCTGCAGCGTCTCGACGGACCGGTCAGGGGTACGGGAAAGATAATCCAGGAGCTGGAAGCTGCGTTCAAAGGGGCGCGCTGGAAAGTAATTAAAGTTATCTGGGGAAAGGACTGGGATCCGCTGATAGCACAGGATGAGACAGGCGAACTGCTTAAGGCGATGGAAGAGACCCCTGACGGGCAGTTCCAGAAATATGTGGCATCGTCGGGCGATTATATCAGGAAAGACTTTTTCGGCAGGAGCGAAAAATTGCTGAAAATGGTCGAAAATTATTCGGACGAGCAGCTTGAAAAATTAAACAGGGGCGGACATGATCCCAAAAAGGTATTTAATGCATACAGGGCGGCAGTTAACCATGATGACGGACCGGTTGTCATACTGGCACAGACCATCAAAGGATACGGACTGGGTGAGGCAGGAGAAGGAAGGAATATAACCCACCAGCAGAAAAAGCTCAATGAGCAGGAACTGCTTCATTTCAGAAGCAGATTCGGCATCCCTCTGTCGGATGAGGAGGCTAAAAAGGCGCCATTCTTCAAGCCCCCTGATGACAGCGAAGAGATACAATATCTTAAAAAGCGCAGGGAAGAGCTCGGAGGTTATCTTCCCAAAAGAAACTCAGAGGCTGAACCCGTAACCCAGCCCGATGACAAGATATATGATGAATTGCTTGAAGGATCGGGGGACAGGGAGCTGGCCACCACCATGTCGATGGTCGGACTTATGGGTAAATTGATGGGGGACAAGAATATGGGCAAACGGATTGTTCCCATTGTTCCCGATGAATCCAGAACCTTTGGTATGGACTCACTCTTCCGCAAATTCGGGATCTATTCGCATCACGGACAGAATTATGAACCGGTGGACAGAGAATCGCTTCTTTATTACAAGGAGGCAACCGATGGCGCCATACTGGAGGAAGGGATAACAGAGGCGGGATGTATGTCCTCTTTCATTGCGGCCGGTACTTCATATTCCATTCACAAGATAAACATGATTCCCGTGTTCATCTATTATTCAATGTTCGGTTTCCAGCGGATCGGAGATCTGATCTGGGCTGCTGCAGATGCCAGGGCAAGGGGCTTCCTTATCGGAGGAACCTCCGGACGCACTACCCTGGCCGGAGAGGGTCTTCAGCACCAGGACGGACATTCACATCTTCTGGCAATGTCGGTTCCCTCCATTAAAGCATATGACCCGGCTTATGCCTATGAACTGGCAGTAATCGTCAGAGAAGGCATAAAGAGGATGTTTGTCGGTCAGGAAGACCTGATGTACTATATAACAGTGCTGAACGAAAAATACAGGATGCCGAAAATGCCCGAAGGCGCCGAAGAGGGAATACTGAAAGGGATGTACAGGGTAAGGAAGAGCAGGAAAAGAAAAGGGGAAAAGGTTCATCTTTTCGGCAGCGGTGCTATTTTGAATGAAAGCCTCAGAGCAGCAGAGATGCTTGAAAGTGATCACGGGGTAATTGTTGATGTATGGAGCGTGACCAGCTATAAGGAACTGTATGACAATGCAAGGGAGACCGACAGGTGGAACAGGCTCAACCCTGATAAAAAAGCCAGGAAAACCTATATTGAGGAATGCCTGGATGGTGACGAAGGATTATGCCTTGCCGCGCACGATTATGTCAAGGCAATTCCGATGACTGTCTGCCGCTGGTTCCCTGGAATACTCACTGTACTCGGCACCGACGGTTTTGGAAGAAGCGATAACAGAAAGGCTCTGAGGGATTATTTCGAGGTAAACGACCGCCATATAGCCTGGGCAGCTCTTCACAGCCTTTATGCGGACGGTAAAATTGACAAAAAAACGGTTGTTAAGGCAAAAAAGGACTTTAATATCGACCATAACAAATCAAATCCAACTGATATATAAAAACATAAATCAAGCTATGATAAGGGAAATTAAGCTGCCCGAAATTGCCGATAACGTAGATACCGCAGTGGTACTGGAAATACTGGTATCGGTGGGCGATAAAGTTGAAAAAGACGATTCTCTGGCTGAGATGGAAAGCGATAAGGCAACTTTTGAACTGCCTTCCGAAGAGTCAGGTACAGTAAAAGAAATCAGGGTGAAAGATGGTGATGAGGTGAAAGTGGGACAGGTGATGTTTACCATTGATACCGCTACAGGTGAAGATGACGATGAAGGTGAAGGTAAAGAAGAGAAGGAAAAAGAAACAAAGATGGAAAAACCGGAAGAAGAGAAGGAAAAAGAAGCGGAAAGAGCAAAGGAGGAGAAAAAGGAGAAAGAAGAGAAAGAAGCCGGTAAACCGGAAGCAAAACCTGAAGGTAAGAAAGAGGCATCTGCTGATGAAAAAGAGGAGGCGCCGGAAAAAATAGCGGGAAGAGAAGCCGGAATAACGGCAGAAGAAGAAGATGCAGGCAAACCGGCCGCCGAAGTGCCCGCGTCTCCTTCGGTAAGGCGGCTTGCCCGCGAAATCGGAGTAACTGTTCACCAGGTAAGTGGCAGCGGACCTTATGGCCGTATTACGGCTGATGATG
>PXAP01000074.1 GCA_003567115.1 Bacteroidota bacterium | reverse complement strand
GTATGTATATATACACACCCTACGTCAAAGTGTTCATAGTACTGGTTGTTATTGTAATTATTTATCTGTTTTTCAGAAAATTAATTAACAATAAACAAGAAAAGAACATATCAGGAGAAAACTAAAGTTACTGCTTCTGCTCTTTTCAGGGATTGTTTGACCGTTTTTACAGGAATATTTCTGATCGGCAAGGGGAGGCGGGTAAATATTATCTCTTCAATTGAATTCAATTAAATGTATGCTGAAATAATTAAAACGGGGCTTCTGGCAACCCCGTTTTAATTATTGTAAAATTGAATTATTCAGACTGTGTTGGACCAGCTGCTGCGGTTTCCCCAACAGGTTTGAGTTTGCTGCCTATTAAAGCATAGAACAATATGTACAGATAACATATGACAGGCACAATAAATGAATACTGGATATTAAGTGCATCAGCCACTATACCCATTAAAACAGGGATAACAGCACCACCAACAATCAATGTGTTAATTATTCCGGTGGCCAGACTGACCTCGCTTCTGTCAAGTCCTTTAACCGCAAGTGCATATATATTGGGGAACATTACCGAGTTAAACAATCCTATTGATACAATTGACCAAAGTGCAACTCTCCCTGTAGAAAGCATTGATGTAGTTGCCATTATTACGGCAATTATAGCAAAAACAGAAAGAACAAGATTGGCCTTTCCTTTTCCAAGTTGCATGAGGAAATAGTTCACTATGGCAAAGCCAAGGAAAGTTATAGACATTGCTATACTGTATTCCAGTGTTATGAAACTAACAACAAATGCCCAAACTATTACCAGTAAAGCAAAAATGACTTTTAACTGCTTCTTTTTAATGTCAGAAAGAGCAATTGCTCCGAATAAACGACCTATCATGGCTCCGGCCCAGTATAAACCGACAAATTTCATAGCCAGCTCCCTGCTTACTCCGCCACCGAGACCGGGTTGAACGACATAGGAAGAAATAGCGGTACCTATTCCCACCTCGGCTCCAACATAACAAAAGATCCCGAGTGCACCCAGGAGTACATGCCTGTATTTAAATACCGTTTTATAGTTCCCCACACCTTCCTGGCTTAATACCGGAAGATTAGTAAACCGAACACCAATGGCTACCAGCAAAATAACAAAACCTATAATTATAAACGGAGGAAGAAGATCGGCCGGACGAATACCTTCGGGAATAACATCAGCTGCAACGGCTGCAACTTCAGGAACAGCGGCCGGTAATATAAGAGCCACAATCATCAGAGGAGCTAACCACGTAGCAATTGAATTAAGCGCCATGGTAAGATTCAGCCGGCCTGATGCTGTTTCGGGGGGTCCCAGCTTAGTAACAAAGGGATTGCATGATGTCTGCAAAATAACTACCCCCAGGGAAAGAAGCAGTATGGCGCCAAGAAAGAAGGGGTAGGATTCTGTCCTGATAGCAGGGAAAAACAGGAACCCTGCAAAAGCCATCAGAAGCAACCCTAAAACTATAGAGCTCTTATAACCAATCTTTTTAACCACACTTCCAGAAGGAATTGAAAAAAGAGCATATGAAATAAAAAAGGCTGAATTAACCAGGAAACCCTGTGTGTAGGTAAGATCGAAAGCTTCCATCACAGGGTCGCTCAGGGTTATGATAAAAGTGGTCACAAAACCGAAAATGAAGTAAATCATGGAAATAATTATCATTCCCAATCTAAAAGAACTGTTTTGATTTGACATGGCAAATAATTTTAGTTATTAAATAATTTAGTTCCCGGCATTTTATTTTTGTTGGATATTATATTTTGTTGGATATTATCGAATTCCCCATACAGAATAAATGAATTCATCACAAACGTAATATAAATCTGATTATTTATCAAATTCTTTCCAAATCAGTGCACTGGCTCCCAAAACTGCAGCATTCTTATCAGTCAGCCGGGAAGGCATAATTTGAACCTTATTTCTGAAAGCTCCAAAAACAGATTCTTCCATATATTTTTTGGTTGGCTTGAAAATATAATCACCCGATTTGGAAAGGCCACCAAGTAGAAATACAGCCTGGGGACTGGTATGTGCAACCGAATCGGCAAGCTTTCTGCCCAGGGTTTTACCGGTTACATCAAAAGCCTTGAGAGCAACGGGATCATTTTTTACCGCTGCATTGTAAATCATCTCCGAATCTAATTCATCGAAACTGTAATTCACAAGGTCGCTTCCATTGCTGTCAGAAGCCAAAAGTTCAAAAACCGTTCTTTTAATTCCCGGAGCAGATACATAAGTCTCCAGGCAACCATAATTTCCGCATCCACATTTTCTTCCGTTCTCAACAACATTAACATGACCAAGTTATCCTGCAAAACCATCGTGTCCGTATACCAGGTCTCCATTAACAACAATGCCACTACCCAGTCCGGTGCCCAGGGTAAGCAAAATAAAATCTTTCATTCCTTCGGCTCCGCCATAAACCATTTCACCAAGTGCTGCAGCATTGCCATCATTGGTAAGTCTTACGGGAATATTACTGTAATGCTTGCTCACCATTTCAGCGAAGGGAATCAGCCCCTTCCACTTAAGATTAGGAGCATTTTCGATGGTCCCTTTGTGAAAATTACCATTTGGAGCTCCTATTCCAACCCCGATAATCTTGTAGGGCTTATCAAGTTGTTTTTCAGAATCCTTTAGTTCACTGACAAGATTATCAAGATAATCTTCGACATTATCATAAACATCGGTTGGTGTAACAGATTCTGCATAACAATTGCCCTGACGATCAACAAATCCGGTTTTAGTAAAGGTCCCTCCAATATCAATACCTATAACATAATCATTCATAATCATATTTTAAATTTGGTTAAAAAAATTTAGCTGACAAAAGGTATATTTTAAAGAATAAATGGTAAAAATAAAAAAAATAGTATAACATGAAATACCTGGCAGTTATTTTTAACTCAAATTAATCGTTATCAGCCAACCGCTATAATTCAACAAATTAACAACTGTACCGCCGGTGAATACCTCATATTACATTATTTAACAATTTGCCTGCCGGTTAATGGCAGGAATATCACACTGATATCGTTTAAAAAACCTGATCAATATTATATTTTTGCAATATGCGTAAATTCAGCAGTTTTGATATTAAAGATCCCTCCCTGTTCAGCAGTAAACTATTAAACAGGATGAGGGATTTCAGAGAAATATGTATTCTCGATTCAAATGGTTACAGGAAAAATTCATCCTTTTCCCATTCCCGGAACAATTATGACCTGATTGCCGGAGTCGGATCACTTGATAAATTCAGGCCGGAAGGGGAAAAATGGTTATCTTCATTGGAAAAGTTTACCAATAACCGTAGAGACTGGCTTTTTGGACACCTTGGTTATGATGTGAAAAACGATATCGAAGCCCTTTCATCAGGCCATCCCGATAAGATAAAATTTCCACTCATCGGTTTTTTTATACCTGAGTATATATTCATAATCCGTGAAAAAAGACTGGAGGTAGGCTGGCATCCGGATTACATAGCTAAAGAGAGCATTCACAGGCTGGTAAAAGAAATAGAAAACAGTCCCCTGCCCTCTCCGGCGAAAGCCGGAATGGAAAAAATCAGGAGGAGAATCCCCAAGTCTTCTTATTTACAGTCAGTTAAAAAAATAAAGTCTCATATCCAAAGAGGAGATATATATGAGGTAAATTTTTGTCAGGAATTTTTTTCTGATAATGCCTGTATTGACCCTGTAGCAACCTGGCTTAAGCTTATCAAAGAATCTCCCGCCCCCTTTTCCTGTTATTACAGACTTGGCGATAAGTACCTGCTATGTGCCAGTCCCGAACGTTTTATCAAGAAAACCGGGAGCAGGATTATCTCTCAACCTATCAAAGGAACATTGAAAAGGGGAACTACGGTTCAGGAAGACCGGCTTCTTTCAGAATCACTCTCGAATGATCCGAAAGAACGGGCAGAAAACATCATGATAACAGACCTGGTGAGAAATGATCTTTCAAAAATAGCATCAAGGGCATCTGTAAGAGTTGAAGAATTATGTACTGTCTGTCCATTTCCCCTGGTATTTCAGATGCAGTCATCTGTTTCAGCCCAATTACTGCCTCAAACCAGCTTTGGTGATATTATCAGGTCCACTTTCCCAATGGGATCGATGACAGGTGCACCAAAGATTCGGGCAATGGAAATTATTGAACAGTATGAAAAAAGTAAACGTGGACTTTATTCCGGCACAATAGGATTTATTACCCCCGAAATGGATTTTGATTTTAATGTTGTTATAAGAAGTATTCAGTATAACCAAAATAACTCTTACCTGTCATTTATGGTAGGAGGAGCTATTACCTGTCTCTCAATACCCGAAAACGAATACCGGGAATGCCTGCTCAAAGCAGAAGCCATTATGAAAGTCCTCGACCAGGAGTATTGATAGAATGAACCGGTCCCGGAACAAAGCCTGAAGTATAAAATGAAACGAGCCATGAGCAAAATTCCACACACACGCGAATGATTACAGCATGGCGAGTTCCATCAAAATTTAAACACTGAATTGGTGCCTCCGAAGCCCCCACCATCATGTCAGAATTTATTTAAAAATAAGCTCTTAATTATCATTTTCAATGGCAATAACACTCTCAATCTGAGATTCTATTTCTGAAAGAGCCTCAGTGATGTTATTTTCAGGTTGAATTATACTGTAGCCACTCCAGAAGCCAGGATCATAGGCATGGTTTCCATCCACAAATATCCTGTTGGTATGCAAAATATCCCTTCTGCTGAACCTGCTTACATTGCCTGTATCGATCCTGCTGGTTACCATTTCTACAAATACGTGATAGTCATTGCTGAATATCTGATACCTTCTTCTGAAAAGCAAATGCACATCTGCTCTTACATGATTCAGGTGATACTTCCCATCATAATATTTATAATTAACAGTATAGGCAACCTTATCTATGGTAGCTCTGTAGTCCCGGTTTCTCCTGAGGAGGAATTGATCCTGTGCATTATTAACATATTCTGGGTGAACCTCAAAATCAGCTCCGATAAAGGCCAGACTTTCCATGTCAATATACAAAATGCCTTTAGCAAGGGGCTCAGTTATATGATCCTTCTGTTCAAAAGCAACGGCATACGCTTTTTCCCCGTCTACTGATATTATATCGGCATTTATGAAGTCATATCTATGCATATACTCAATATCAAGAAAATCAGGTATCTGCTTGATAATATCAAGTTCAAGAGAGCTTCTTATCCCTCCTTTGATCTTAAGTATCAGGGTATCTGTCCGATCGATATTACTTATGGTTCTGGACTGCAGAAGTCTTACCTGATCCCGTTCATATATACGGTTATAGGATGATTTATATATCTTAAAAAGTGCCTCGGAATAAGTAATGAACCGGTTACTCCGCATTACTCCTTCCCGGTAAAAATTGAAAAGATATACAGGTTCATCACTATAATTCTCATCAAT
>PXAP01000216.1 GCA_003567115.1 Bacteroidota bacterium | reverse complement strand
TTGTACTCTTGAAAATCTCATAAAAGCCGGTTTTGAACCGGAGCACATCAACGTAACAGATCTCTGGTTTGATATAGTGAAAAGAATTACCATTATTAACGCATAAAATAAACTAATGAAACGAAGACCAATGAAAATCTTAACCATTTTATCCACTGTTGCCATACTAACGATGCCCCGGCACTGGCTACCACCTATGTGGAAATTACCGTAGGATCGGGTACGGATATTGTTGCTGAAACGGTTGATATTATTCTGGTAAACAGTAATCCCGGCGATATCGCTTCGCCTATTCTGTTTGGAAAGGCGACCTGCAAAAAAATGATCCAGAACTTTATCTGGGCCAGCGGGTACAAGGTGGTGGCAATACCACTGGCGGCCGGTGTTCTGTTCAGTGATGTATTTTGAGGATCATCCCGAATTGATGGAAGCGTATCAATTAAAAACATCCCCCTTATTTATTGTGGATGACGAAGTTGTTTCAGTAGGTTTACCCGGAGAAAAGAAAATCATGGAGTTAAAAACTGAAATACAAAACAACAATAAAAATGGACATTAGTGAAATGAGAATCTCCAAAGGAGAAAATACTCAAATGGCTCCTCAGCCTGTGAGCGGGGAAACCGGTTTGGTAATATTAGATACATCCTGGGAAAAATTCAACCGATTAAAATTGCAGAAAATGTTCTTACCGTAGATGAATTGGCGGTACATAAGTTTCAGGAAAACGGGCTTCAAATAATAGATTCCCGCACATCCGATTTTTATAAAATTTCCACTATCCCCGGTGCCAACAATATCCCTCACAATGAAATAACAGACAGGATGGATGAACTGGATCCCGGCAAACCAACGATCTTTTTTTGTAACGGACCGCAATGTCCGCAATCGCCTACTGCTATCAGCAATTTATTGTCGGCCGGTTTTCCACCTGAAAAGATATTGTATTATCGAGGTGGAATGCATGATTGGATAACAATGGACTTGCCGGTGGAGAATAAAGGCAGTAAACAAATGAATACTTAAAAATAAATAAATGAGAAATTTAAGTTTTAAATACCTGTCATTAAGCATAATGACTTTGTTGTTCGCGCATGAGTGATAAAATACTGATTAAGCTGGATTACGTTGTCCAGAAATACGACGGGCCTGCCCACGGCGATATTAATGGAGGGGAATTTAACGGGGTGGTTTTTGAAGCAGCAATTTCTTTTTAATTTTTGTTAACGGCAATCTTTCCCGGGTTTTAAAATGTTATGAGATTGAAATTTTTAAAATATAGCTTTTATTTGGCAGCGGCCTTTCTGTTGCAATATAAATATGATGCGGCGGGCCAGGAACTGCCTGAGATGAAAAACGAATGTGAAAGTCACATTTCCATTCACGGTTCATCAAATGTTAATCAATTTCAGTTGATCAATCATAACCCGAAAATTGTAAGGCTTTCAGATAAAGGCGATGACGAAAAACGCGTCCAACGCATCGAGATTTCGGTGAACCAATTTAAAGGCGCCAACAAACGAATACGTGAAGATTTTCTTGAAATGGTAAATGCTTCCAAATATCCGTTCATTATTATGACTATTGAGCCCCGTAATTTGGAAGAATGCAGGAAAACCAAAGGTTTATCTGATTTTAAAACAAAAATCACCATCGCAGGAGTATCCCAGCGCTTTGTTGTGCCTTGTGGAGTTGATACCTGCGAAAGTTCAGGCTATGTGCTTAAAGGTAGCCTTGAAGTTAAATTAACGGATTTCGGTATTGATCCCCCTAAAAAATTTTTTGGGTTAGTGAAAGTCAACAACGAAGTTCTTATTGACTATGTTTTCAGGTTTCAAACTGATGACGCCATTTTTCAGTTACCGATAGACAAACAAACGGGGTTTAATACAATCAACGATGGTTTTATTGACGAGTGCAATGACAAACAAAATTAAAAATCGTTACAACCGGATTGCAAAATTTTACGATATCCTCGATAAACCGATGGAAACGACTTTATCCAAATGGAGAGAAAAACTGTTGCAGGGAGCAACTTCATCCTAAAAAATCAGTGTTATATTTCTCCCTTAGAAAAGAGCCAGGCAGACCATTCCCAAAAGGGGGAAGAAGGATGCAGGCTTGTTTTTTACATTAAATCTTTTTTGCGTTTCTCAAATTCTTCTTTGTCGATCTCTCCTCTGGCATACCGTTCCTTTAAAATGTCAAGAGCCGATTTCCCAGTAGACGTATTCCGGTTGCCGGACTGGCCTGCAGCTTTTACAATTATCCAGATAATTGCAATAACAATAATAAGTCCGATGATCCAGCCAAGCCACATTCCCCCGCCATGAAATCCCCAGTCATGCATAACATTCTTTTTTTTTAGTTTACAATTTTCATTCTATCATGTAATTTCGCATCATACCCATATCATGATGTTCAAGATTATGACAATGATACAGGTAAAGACCCGTATAATTCCTGAATTCCATTACTATGCTAACCCGCATATCCGGCATTAGCAAAAATGTATCCTGTCTGCCCTGATCTACAAAACCATCTCTGATACTATCCCATACCTGGCTGTCCATCATTGAGGCATCACGTTCAATTATCCTGAACTGCAGTCCATGTACGTGAACCGGATGAGGGATCTGCATCATTCCCTGCATCATGCCTCCTGCTCCCGGTTGTGTTCCATTGATAAATTCCCATAATTCGGTGGTATCCAGCCTGACAATCTCGTCATCGGCTACATCGGTCATTTCAAAAGTCCTGCCGTTAACAACCCAGTTTCCATGGGAATGAAAAAAATAAAAGCGACGGGGATCGTTTCTATTTATGGCATCTTCAGGATCGATGACATCGGGGCCGTGTAAAGTGGCCGGCAAAGTGAAATTTTCCCTACCGGGGTAGGATACATGGAATTCCTGAATCATAAATTCACGGTCATGGTCTGACATCATCTCTCCGTGTTGCATCCGGCCCATACCTCTTCTTTCCTGAGGCCTCATCATCCACGGTCCCATCCTGCCTCCCGGACCCATACGGGTGCCATCATCAAAAGCAAGGCTTTTGAGAAAAACCGTGCTGCCTTGTTCATATCCGGAAAAATCCTTCCATATATCCACTCTTTCACCCGGTGCCAGCAACAGATATGGTTTGGTAACAGGTTCATTAATTAAACCTCCGTCCGTTGCAATAACAACTATGGGAGTCTGATCGCTCCAGGCGAGTTTATAGATGCGGGCATTTGATCCGTTGATTACTCTCAACCGGTAAGCATTCGCAGCTACCTGCTTCGCTTCACTCTTCCCATTTATGAGAATGGTGTCTCCGAAAAAACCGACCATACGGTCCATCATACCATGCTCCAGATATTGCAACTGGTTATTGTGGTCAAATACCCGGTCCTGAATGATCAGCGGAAGATCAAATTCTCCGGCAGGGAGGTTTAATTCTTCTTCTTCCTGGTCTGTTACAATGAATAACCCAGCCAGTCCCCTGTAAACCTGAACGCCCGTGATCCCGTGGGGATGGGGATGAAACCAGTATGTTCCGGCAGGATCAACTATTTCCAGTTCATAGACATAGGTGCCGTTATTTCCGACGGCATATCGGGGATGGCCGTCCATTTCAGGAGGGAGGTGCAGGCCATGCCAGTGAATTATTGATTCATCCGGAAGCTGGTTATGAAAATAAATCCGGACTTTTTGTCCACGCCTGACCCTGAAAACCGGTCCCGCATAGGAACCGTCAATTGTTGTAACCTGGGCGGGATTACCGCTGGTTACTTCTGACCGGTAAGTATATACCCAGGTTGGTTCACCGGGAAATATCTGAATTTCATCAGGCCGGGCTGTGAGTTCGACTTCAAGGTCAGGATCAAAATCTTCTGAAGCCTCCAGACTTGGATTTGCAAGCTCTTTTCGGTTCCGGGGGCCGGTGCAACAGAGGGTGGGGTAAATTCCTAAAGCAAAAGCACCTATTCCTGCGTATTTTATAAATTCTTTCCTGTTCATGCCTTCAAGTTTGAAAGGATGAGAATCTCATTATAATATACTAAGTTATCAAAAATAACAGGCATTGCAAAGTCATAAGCTAGTTATTTCCCTTTAAGGAAAATATCATGATTATTATGTTATCAGTAGATTTTATCCAACCCACCGGCTATAACAGCCATACTGCTCAGCGTTTCATTTTCTTCTTTGATACAGGTCACTGTTGCTTTTTGGAAGACCGGTATTAGGCACACAAATACGTACCTGCTCAAAACAATTTATAATAACACAACAATGCATCGGTTATATTTTTTGCTTAAATCAATTCGTATTTTTAAGTTTATATCGCCAGGAAACCGACTTCATCCGTCCGGACTTTATACACTTCATCTACGGGCGATACAATTATCATTCCGTCGCCCCGGTAACCTGTACGTCCGTTTTGTTTAATGATGCTGATTATTTGCTCGACATGTTCATCGGCAGCCAGTATTTCCAGTTTAACTATCTTGTACGCATCGGCAAATGGATATTTTTCACTGATATGTTCTTTTTCGTGGTCGGAATAGTGTCCTGTGCCTTCGCATTCCACAAAAGTCATGCAGCAATAATCTGCCTGTTTTAATGCTTTATAAACCTCTTCCGTTTTTCTATACCGTATATATGCTTTAATTAATTTCATGATCTTTACTTTTAAGATTTAACAAATCAATTACTTCGTTTTGATTTTATTGTCTGTTTTTTCAGGACAATCGGCCAGGTCTTTTAACTGGCATTTCGAACAGCCACTAATGCTGTTTGAGTTCTCTTCTTCAAGGTTACATGAATGCAAAGTAAACTCAGCGTCAGGGTCAAACAACATTTTAATTCCCAAGGCCAGCATAACGATGGCTACCAATATGATTGATATGACAATTACCTTTATAAACATAGCTTAAAGATTATTTAATTTCTTTGGTAACTTCTACGCAATTTTAATGATTATGATTATCGTGATTTGAATTATCTTCCTTGTTCATCATTTTTCCGTCAGGATGCATTATGCCTTTTTCCTTCATTTTCTGCATGCACATTTTCATCATTTCGGGATGTTCAGTCATCATATTTGCCATATGATTGCGTATAACCGAATCTTTTTCACACATTTTCATCGTGTTTCCCATCATTTCTTGCATCATTTCAGGATTTTCTTTCATCATGCTCATCATGCCACCTTTTTTCGATTCCATTTTTTTCATTCGGTGGTTTTCATCATTGCGCATCATCATTGCGCCATGTTCATTTTCCATGGCCACTTTCATAAAATCCATCATAAGTTGGTGATCGCTTGTAATGGCATTGAAAATCGCCGTACGTGTTTCCTGGTTATCGAGTAACCCTTTTACATCTGTGTTTTGGCTGTTTACGTTAAAAACCAAAACTGTAAGCATTGAAATTAAAATTGTTATTGCTTTCATTATATTAAATTTTAAGTGATTAAATAATTCCTTTC
>PXAP01000177.1 GCA_003567115.1 Bacteroidota bacterium | reverse complement strand
TGGCAGATCAGAATTTTGAGATACCTGAGAATATTGACGATCCTGATCAGGGAGTGGAAATAAGGATGCAGAGGCAGGCATTCCAGGGCAGGATCAATTTTGAAAACAGCGGGTTTATGGATCGCGGAAATATGCGGTTCAATGCCAGTCATATGTTCCAGCAGGAAATTGAATATGAGTGGGAAGACGGTGTGCTTGATGAGGATGTGGAACTTGAATATGATAAGTATGCATTCAGCTCAACACTTACAATGCAGCATAAACCATATGAATTTTTTGACCGGGGGGCAATCGGGCTTAACCTTCACGGACACAGGCTTGATGTCGGTGGTGACGAAGCATACACCCCGGGCGAAATTAGGATGAACCTCGGGATATTCACCTTCCAGGAAATCCCCCTGTCTGATAAAATGAGGCTGCAGGCCGGACTCCGGCTGGATTTTCAGCATACCGGAGCTTTGTCTAATCATTTTTTCCCTGATATAAACGCTAAAAGAAATGCCTTTAATTATACAGGGTCAATCGGCTTTAACCAAAGGCCTGTTGAGGGGTTAGAGATCGGTGGACAGTTTTCCCGTTCGCACCGTAACCCCTCTGTAGAGGAACTGCACGCTGACGGCCCTCATATTGGTGCAGGGGTTTACGAGATTGGTGACAGTGACATAAAGGATGAGATCGGACAGGGAGCTGATCTTTTTGTAAGGTGGAATAACGCTGTTGTTGAGTTTGAAATAGCCGGATTTGTCAACTATTTCCGTAATTATATAATTTTTGAGGCCACCGGGGAGACAGATCCGGCTTCAGGATTTCCAGTTTTCAGATATCTGGGTGATGAAGCCCGGCTTATGGGCGGAGAACTGTCGGCAGCGGTTAAATTGCATGAAAATCTGGAAATAGGTTTTGGTGCCGATTATGTTGATGGCCGCAGGTTTGAAAATGGAACAGAACATTTGCCTTTTATACCGCCTTTCAGGTTTATGGCCGACCTTGAGTATGATTATGGCTCAGGATGGATTGGAGGTAACATGGTTTTTGCTTCCCGGCAAAACAGGGTTGCCCCCCGGGAGGAGGTTACGGAAGGATATACTTTACTGGGATTTTCGGCCGGTTACAGGCTGACCTCGCCGGGGAACCATATGATTATTTTCCGGATAGACAACCTGCTTGATCAAAGTTATCGTGATCATCTCTCCAGGGTAAGAGAGAGGAACTTTCCCATGCCCGGCAGGAATTTCAGCCTGGCCTATCGATTGTTCTTTTAAAGAACCGCAGGGATGAATTGCGCAAACGGAAAAAAATAAAAATTCCGTAATCAAAAGCCCTGCGTTCCTGGCGCAGGGTTGTTTACATGCAGGCATAACCCTGCATATTTTTCCTTCAGTCCGGCAAACCTGCACATACTCTCTCCCGGTAATTATTTTGAAAATACCGCGTTTCTGGTATTGTCAGTCTGAAATTCTTGAATTATATTTATCCTGTAAAAAACAAGAAGTCAAAATTTTGTTTTAAAAAATACAAAATTTTGACTTACAGGATGAACCGCTTCGCTTTAACATAAAAATTTTTTCATCCGTCTGTGAGTAAATTGGCTGAAAAAATTTTCATGTATATTTGCAACCATCATTGATCATTAAGTTATAAATCAAGAAAAATATCTTGCATAATTTATTCAGAAAAGGGATCATTTTATTATTGATATTGCCGGTATTCCTGGTATTGTTGAATAATGCGGCATTCCGGCATGAGCATATCCTGCCCAACGGCATGAGGATCGAACATGCCCATCCTTTTAAAGCGTGCTGCAATAATCCCGGTACCGGCGAAGGTCATCAGCATACAAAAAGTGAGCTTCTGCTGTTTACACTGATAACCGATTCTCCGGTTTTTATAATGCTTTTCCCTCTGTTTCTGACAGTTTACCGTCCTGAAGAACCTGACCTGTGCGTTTTTCGATCGCAAATAAAAATATGCAAAAACAAAGTCTTTTATAATCAGCTTAGAGCACCTCCTGCACCCTCTGTCCTTTAGTAAGGTCTTTTTTCTTAACAGAAGACTTCCCTGCATGTATAATCCCGAAACCGGCAACTCCGTGTAAACCGATCTGACCCTGTACCTGCAGCCCGATAAATAAAGACATTAACCATAAATATTATAAGAGAGTGCGGTTTTTAATTATATTAACACTTATATTATATTTCCCTTTTAGTATTTCGGGACATATATCAGATGAAATTGATACCGATGCAAATGTGTTCGGGCATGTTTTATCTGCTGAAGACGGCGAACACATCCCCTTTATCAATGTTATAATTGAAGGTACCCGGATAGGTGCAGTTACAGATGCATCGGGGCATTATATGCTGACCAATCTTCCTGAAGGTGAGCATACCCTGGTAGTAAAAGGAATGGGTTATGTGACTGAAAAATTTGAATTTGAAATTAAGGCGGGACAAACCCTTGAGATTAACCTGGAGGTGGAGTATCAGGGGATTGATCTTGATGAGATAGTGATTACTTCTTCTCCTACGGCAAGGGGATTCAGGTATCAGCCGGATAATGTTTTTGTCGGCGAGAACTTACAACGAAGATCGGAGGTCTCTTTTGGCGAGATGCTGGACGGAGAGCCAGGGATTGCCATGAGATCAATGGGCCCCACACCGAGTCGTCCCGTGATTCGGGGCCTGGGAGGTGACCGGATACTTATTCTGCAAAATGGTGAGCGGATGGGCGATGTTTCCGAGACATCCTCCGGACATGCTGTATCACTTGACCCTCTTTCTGCAAACCGGGTTGAGGTGGTTCGTGGTCCCGCCAGCCTGCTTTACGGATCAGGCGCCATAGGTGGTGTTATAAATCTGATGACTTCCGATATTCCCGAAGAGTGGGATCCTGGTTCCTCCGGTGTTGTTTCTGTCCACGGAGCTACCATGAATAATATGGGAGCGGGATTTGGCCGTTATTCATGGGGAAATGAAAACCTGGCAGCAACCGGCCGTTTCGGATATCGCAAGTCAGGTGATGTAAGAACTCCCGAGGGAATTATTCCCGGTACATATTCGGAAAATTACGATGGCTCCCTTGGACTGGGTTTCAAACATGACAAAGTAGACGGAGGATTTAACCTGTCACTTGGAAAGCAACATTATGGCATTCCCGAGCATCTCGATGATCCTGATGAAAATGTTGAAGTCCGGATCCGGCAGCAGATGATGCAGGGAAGGATGCATTTCAGGGTAAATGATTTCTTCGATAAGGCACAGATGAGAATGCATGCCTCCCGTTTCATTCAACAGGAAATAGAAATGGAATTTGAAGATGGAATACCGGAAGAGGACCTGGAAATTGAGTTCAACAAGTTAAATGTCAGCTCTACCCTTACCATGCAGCACCGACCTGCCGGCATCTTTGACCGTGGGGCATTAGGACTGAATATATACAGGCGAAAGCTTGATGTAAGCGGTGATGATGCATTTACTCCCAATGAAAACAGAATTAATTTCGGATTGTTCACTTTTCAGGAAATACCTGTTGCACCACGATTACGTTTCCAGTTTGGCGGGAGACTGGATTTTATGAGGGCAACAGCTCTGCCAAATGAGTTCTCCGGTATGAGCCAAAGCAGAGATGCTTTTGTTTATGCCGGTTCTGCGGGACTTAATTACAGGCCTGCAGATGGCCTGGAGGTTGGCGCTCAGTTTGCCCGGTCACACAGGTACCCGATGCTTGAAGAACTCTTTGCCCACGGGCCTCACCTGTGTGCAGGCCTGTATGAGATCGGTAATGTTAACCTGGGAGATGAAATCGGTTATGGTAGTGATTTGTTTGCCCGGTGGTCAAATGGTTTCCTGCAAGCAGAAATTGCCGGATTTGTCAACTCATTCAGTAATTATATAATAATGCAGCTTACCGGAGAGACCGACTCTGATTCCGGGTTGCCCGTGGTTGAATACCAGGGGGACAAGGCCAGGCTTTACGGCGGTGAAGCCTCATTAGGATGGGTAATACTGGAAGGATTTAAAGCTGATCTTGGCATTGATTATGTTTCAGGCCGGCGCCTCTCACCGGAAAATGAATTTCTTCCTTTCATGCCTCCATTAAGGTTTTCAGCAAGGCTTGAATATGATTACGGAAGAGGGTGGATAGGTTCACGATTAAGGTCTGTTGCCTCTCAAAATAACATAGCACCTGAAGAGGATGTAACATCAGGTTATACACTGATAAATTTTAATGCCGGCTACCGGCTTAACAGCAGGGGGCGTCATGTTATTATTTGCAGGGTTGATAACCTTCTGGATAAAAAATACCGTGATCATCTTACAAGAGTGGAGGAAAGGAATTATCCCATGCCGGGCAGGAACCTCAGCCTTTCATACCGCTGGTTTTTCTGAAGTTATGCATTTTTTCAGGACAATCCTGAAAAAAACCGCTCCGCGGAATCCGGAATTCAAGAAAATCACCAATTTGAACAACATGTTGGTAAAATTGGTCGCCTGAGCGCCTGTAATAAGTCTTTTTGCAGGGCTCTCATTTTCATTTAAGCCTGTTTCCATAAAAAATTACCGGCAACAGTCACTGATATTTTAAGGTCCGGCCCGAAAAATTACAGTATGGTAATGAGTGGAAGGGGATCGGTTAATAAAATTACGAAACAAAACCGGAAATATTACCTGCGGCTTTTTGAGTAATCTATTGCATCTTCAATAACCATGGTAAATAGTTCTGAAATATCGAGGCCCATAGCCTCTGCCTGCTGCGGTATGATACTGGTATCTGTCATGCCTGGAACGGTATTTACTTCCAGGAAAAAAAACCTCTCGCCGCTGAGGATATAGTCTATCCGTACAATTCCACGACAGTGAAGCAGATCGTATATAAATGAAGAAATTTTCCGGCACTCCCCGGTAAGGTTTTCTGATATCCTTGCAGGAGTGATTTCATCTGCTTCCCTGTTATATTTGGCGTTGAAATCAAAGAATTCATTTTTACTGACTATTTCGGTAAGGGGCAGAAGAATCTCCCTTTCAGCTGTTTTTATAACTCCCCCGGTAAGTTCGGTGCCATCTATAAATTCTTCAATTATAACCTCATCATCTTCCCCGAATGCTTTATAAACAGCATCTTTAATCTGCGATTCCTTTGTTACCCTTGTAACTCCGAAGCTTGAGCCGCCGTTGTTGGGCTTTACAAAGCAGGGCAGACCGATTTCAGAGGCTGCTTTTTTTGCATCAAATTTATATCCTTTTCTCACAAGCATGGCTTTGGGAGAGAGTATGTTGAAGTTGTTAAGGAAGCCCTTGCATATATATTTGTTGAATGTAAGGGCAGAAGTGAGCACATTGCAGCTTGTATATGGAATCCGAAGCAGGTCAAAGTATGCCTGCAACTTGCCGTCCTCTCCCGGAGTGCCGTGAATGGCCATGAATACACAGTCAAACAGGATCTTTCCTGTGCCGGCGGTTACAGAAAAATCGTT
>PXAP01000222.1 GCA_003567115.1 Bacteroidota bacterium | reverse complement strand
GTCCGGTGATATTCCGGTAAAGCCCGAGCAGCAGTTTGTAGTCCTTTCCGGAAGTCAGCAGGTTATTTACCAGGGCCAGGAAATCATAGCCCGTTGTGCCTTCAACCGGCCATACAGAAGGAATATCCTCTCCCTGTTCCAGTATTTTTTCAACTATCACATATGTTTTTTCACCTGCTACGGACCGCAAATCATGCAAATACCGGGCAGGATCGTGCAAGCCGTCGATATGATCTACCCTGAGCCCAGTCAGGTAGTTGCCTGAAAGAAGCTCTTTTATGAACCGGTGGTGTTTTTCAAATACCTGCCTGTCGCCAATGCGCAGGCAGATAAGGTCGTTAATCGTAAAAAACCTCCTGTAATTAAGTCTTTGTGAAGTTTCTTTCCAGTAGCAGATATCATAATACTGACCGGATAAAATATCTCCGAGTAACGATGGATTGTCATTGACACCTGACAGAACATTGCTGATAAAGGACTGTATACCTTCATCAGTGTTAAAAAGGTTGTCAATTTGTTTTTTAGCTGCTTCCCATTCCCCGTTAAGGAAATCTTTTTCTATCCCGGCGGTGCCAAGATTATATTTATCCCATATATTATATAACCCATCTGGGGCTGAATCCATATGAGGCCGGAATATTGACCTGAAAGTACTGAAACAGACCGGATATATGTTTTCATAATATTTCAGTGCAATACTGCCCCGGTTCATGCTGAGCTGAACTTCCCGGTTATCAATTACCTGATTTTGGTTGCTGCCCAGAAAGGGAAGCATAAGCTTCTCTTTTTTCCCGTCCACATAAGATTCAATGTCAAATATGCTGAAATGTTCAGAGTGGGGACCTTTTTCAAGCACATCCCATATCCATGGGTTTTCATAATGGTATGCCATGTGATTGGGGACAATATCCTGGATCCAGCCTGTATTATTTTCTTTCAGAGTCCGGATCAGCCGGGTGAAATCTTCAAAAGTGCCCAGTTCGGGATTTATAATGCCCGGGTTGGTAACATCGTATCCGTGGTTGCTGCCCGGTACCGCTGCAAAGACCGGGGAGGCATAGACGCTGCCTGCGCCCAGCTTATTCAGATAATCAACATATGGCTCCAGATCATTTAGGGTAAATGATCCGGAGAACTGGATCCTGTAGCTGGAAACAGGGTTGTATTTCATGGCGGTCAGTTTTCCGGAATTGTAATCCATGATATTGTTTTATAAAATTTTAAAATCTGTCATTTATGAGTATCCGACAATACAAGGATTGATCGCGGGTCCAGATGTATCATGCCATCGTTGCCGGTCAGGGAGGCAAATTCATTTACAGGCCCTCCCCACCTGCTATGGGCCGAATAGAGCAGAACACTGCATCCGGATGCGGGCCCTTCGGTAAAAGGCACCTGGATGCTGTTTTCCGAGAAGTTCATTATTGCGGTGATCCCGCAGCCATCATATTTAGCGGTTGCCCTTTTTTTATCTTTATTCCCTGCTTTACTGCCTGCTGCACCGGCTGTACCATATGATTTATCCTTGTCGCTATTAGCTGTACTGCTTGCATTGCCCGAAGCTTCTCCGAAAAAAGCCGGAGAGGTTATCTCCAGAATTACCGCCCTTTTGTCGCAGGCTTCTACCGCCCTTACATTGTCACGGCTGCCGGGCTTAAGTGCCGGATGATCTTTTTTAAGAGATATCAGTTTTTTATAATAATCAAGCAGCTTTCTCTTTTTTTCATCACCGTTAAAGTCCCATGATAGCATCGATCTTCTGAAAGTATCCTCAGACTGTGCGTCAGGAGGCCCCTGGCTGCTCATAAACTCGCTGAACTCTTTTTTTCTGCCTTCGCGGACTGCCTCTATCAGGTCTTTATCGCCGTGGCTGGTGAAATAGAGAAAGGGAGCTTCCTCTCCATATTCCTCACCCATAAACAGCATGGGGACAAAGGGACTGAAAAACATAGCTCCTGCTGCAAGCTTGAGCGATTCAAAATCTACCAGCGAGCTAAGCCTTTCACCCAGCATCCTGTTGCCCACCTGGTCATGATTCTGGGTGCACACTATAAACCTGCTTCCGGGTATTCCCTCTGTGTTGCTTCCAAAAATTCTTTTCCTGAAGGAGGAGTATTTACCGTCATATACATAAGCATTGTTGAAGGAATATGTCATACTGGCTGTATCTCCGAAGTCGGAGTAATACCCTGCCCTTTCCCCGGTCAGCCCTGCATGCAGTGAATGGTGAAACTCATCGCACCATTGCGTATCGAGTCCGATACCCCCTTCACCCCGGGGAGTAATAAATTTAACGTCATTCAGGTCACATTCGGCAATGAGAAAATGGTTTTTCCCGTTATGCCGGTTTAGTTTTTCAACACTTTCTGCCATTTCAGCCAGGAAGTGTTTTGTTCCGAAATCCCACATGGCATGAACAGCATCCAGCCTGAGTCCGTCGATATCAAAATCCCTGAGCCACATCAGGGCATTTTCTATGAAGTACCTGCGCACACCGTTGCACCAGGCATCATCGAGGTTAACCGCGCTTCCCCATGGGGTCCGGTATTTATCGGTAAAATAGGGAGCAGCGACCGGCAGGTAATTACCTTCGGGCCCGAGATGATTATAAACCACATCCAGTATCACTGCAATACCTTTTTCATGGCAGGCAGCAACAAGTCTGGCAAGCCCCTGTGGCCCGCCATAGGCATGGTGCACTGCAAAAGGGTATACCCCGTCGTATCCCCAGTTGCGGGATCCCGGGAAACATGCTACCGGCATAAGCTCTATTGCATTTATTCCCAGACCGGTCAGGTAATCCAGTTTGTTGATTATTCCTTCAAATGTCCCTTCCGGGGAAAAGGTGCCGGTGTGCAGCTCATAAATTATCAGGTCGGCGGGAACGGGGCCTTTCCAGCCGGTATCGGCCGTTAAAAATGATCCCGTATCCAGCACCTCCGACGGCTCGTGCACTCCGTCAGGCTGGGAAAGGGATACCGGATCGGGTATTTTATGTTTCTCATCAATTGTCACCATGTACCTGTCGCCTGCCTCTGCGCCGGGCAGGATCGCCTCCCAGTAACCGTAATCCCTCTGTTCAAGGGGAAAATATCCCTTTCCCCGGATATCTATACCTGCTGATGAGGCAGGCGGCGACCAGAAAAGCATCCGGGCGCCGGCACCGGGAAGAAGGGTCATCCCGAGTTTCCGTTTTTCGATTCCTGCTTTCAGCATATTAATAAATTTTTGCGTTTAATTCCGGTTACGGTGGCCGATACCTGTTTGTTAATGAGAGGATCACTTAATATAGCATTAGCTTACTAATATTAAGCTGTTCCTGTCCGGGAATACTCATCAGAAAATGTTATTACTGCAAACCTCCCTTGTAATAAATAATATCAACCAGCATGTTTCAGAAGCACCACAGACCTCTTTTCCACCAGTACCTTATCACCTGCCTGGTGTTCCTGTTTACCCTCTTCTGAAATGTATCCTTCATGGGTGTCAATCACTTTTTTCCATGTATTTCCGTATTCCCTGCCGGGAAGTTTGAAAAAGAGCTGATCTTCACCTGCATTGAACATAAGATAGAAGTTGTTGTCGATAATCACAATGCCTCTTTCATCCCTGCTATGGATACCTTCGCCTGCAAGAAAAATTCCCAGTGACCTGGCACTGGATGACATCCAGTGCTCCTGGCTCATTATTTCTCCCTCCGGGAGGAACCATTCAATATCTTTAATCTTCTTGCCTTTTAAAGGCTCATCCTTGAACCACCTGGTGCGGCAGAACACCGGGTGCTCAAGCCTTAGCCGGATAAGAGCAGATACAAATTCAATAAGCTGCTCGTCTTTATTCTCCCAGTCAATCCATGTCAATTCATTATCGTGGCAGTAGGCATTGTTGTTTCCCTTTTGGGTGCGGCCCATTTCATCGCCGGCCAGTAACATAGGCACTCCCTGAGACAGAAAAAGGGTGGTAAGGAAATTGCGCATCTGCTTTTTCCTGAGCCCGATGATTTTTTTACTGTCCGTTTCTCCCTCCACTCCGCAGTTCCATGAACGGTTATGATCTTCACCGTCCTTGTTATCCTCTTTGTTGGCTTCATTGTGCTTGTGGTTGTAGGAAACCAGGTCCCTCAGGGTGAAACCGTCATGGGCGGTAATGAAGTTAATGCTGGCCACCGGCCTTCGCCAGTCGTCGGAATAAAGGTCGGAGCTCCCTGTTATGCGATGCCCGAACTCAGGAAGTTTCTCATCCTCGCCTCTCCAGAATTCCCGCATTGAGTCCCTGTAACGGCCGTTCCATTCCAACCATCCTGCAGGGAAGTTGCCCACGTGGTAACCATTTTCGCCGATATCCCAGGGTTCGGCAATAAGTTTGGTCTGTGACAGAATGGGATCCTGGTGCAAAACATCAAAAAATGATCCCCATTTGTCCACATCGCTGAACTCCCTTGCCAGGGCAGGAGCCAGGTCAAATCGGAACCCGTCGACATGCATTTCTGTTGTCCAGTAACGAAGACTGTCCATTATAAGTCTGAGGATAGTCGGATGTACTGTGTTCAGGGTGTTTCCCGTACCGGTATAGTCCATGTAGTATCTTCTGTTATCTTCATTGAGCCTGTAATAGGAGAAATTGTCAATTCCTCGGAAGCTAATTGTGGGCCCCATCTGGTTTCCTTCGCCGGTATGGTTGTATACCACATCAATAATCACCTCTATACCTGCCCTGTGCAGCTCCTTTACCATATTCTTGAATTCGATAACCTGTGACTCTCCAAGCCAGCCGGAGGCCGAGTAGGTGGGGTGAGGTGCAAAAAAGTTAATACTGTTATAACCCCAGTAGTTGGTAAGGCCGTTATCAACCAAATGCTTGTCGTTAATGAAATGGTGCACCGGCATAAGCTCCACGGCATTTATACCCAGATTTTTAAGATAGCTGATGGTTTCAGGATGCCCCAGTCCCGCGTAAGTCCCCCGCAACTCTTCCGGTATCCCGGGAAAACGTTTGGTGAAGCCCTTTACATGCGTTTCATATATAATGGTCTTGTTCAGCGGTATTTTTAGTTGTGTATCATATTCCCAGTCGTATGTTTCATCAATCACCACACATTTCGGAACATAGGGAGCGCTGTCGCTTTCACTGAAAGAGAGGTCTTCATTCCCGTGGCCGATTTCATAACCAAACAGAGCATTGTTCCAGTCCCCGGTGCCGTTAAGGGCTTTGGCATAAGGATCTATCAGTAATTTATTGGGATTGAACCGGTGCCCGTTCTCAGGGTCGTAGGGGCCGTGGACCCGGTAACCGTATTGCTGACCCGGCTTGAGTCCGGGGATGTAAACGTGCCAGTTGTGATGTGTTCTTTCAATAACTCTGATCCGGTTGGTTTCATTACCGTGTTCATCGTAAAGGCAAAGTTCCACTCCGTGCGCATTTTCAGCAAAAAGTGAAAAATTCACCCCTTTATAGTCATATTTTGCTCCCAGGGGATAAGGTTTC
>PXAP01000221.1 GCA_003567115.1 Bacteroidota bacterium | reverse complement strand
GAGGCAGAGTAATTGATGTTAATAATGCTCTTGACGGAGAAGGTCCCTTTTCACCGGAAAGGAGCGGTACTTTGCCTGCCGGATGCCTTGCAAAACTTTGTTTTGATGATAAATATACACTGGAAGATGTGAAAAATATAATTACCGGGCGGGGAGGCTTTATGGGGTATTTCAATACAAACAATGCATATATTATCGAAATGCGTGCAAGGGATGGCGATCCTAAAGCCATTTTAATTCAAAATGCCATGTCCTACCAGATAGGGAAGGAGATTGGTGCAATGGCTGCAGTTCTAAAAGGCAGGGTGGATGCAATTATCCTTACAGGAGGAATTGCACATAATACAATGGTTATTTCCTATGTAAGAGACATGGTGACATATATTGCCCCGCTTGTTATATATCCGGGTGAAGATGAAATGAAGGCTTTGGCAATGAACGTTTTGATGGTTCTTACAAACAAAATACAGGCTAAAAGCTATACCTGATTTAAATTTTGGATAAGATAAGTGAATTTATGCAGTATTATACTGTTTGTGATTAAAAAGTTAACAATCTGTTTCTAATTAAAACCCAAGTAAATGCGTAAGTGTCAGTTAGTCAGGCGGGTATTTATTTTGATTGTTTTGTTTTACATCGGTATTGATAGTAATACAAAAGTTTACGCCCAAAATTACCAGTCAGGAAACCTGTTTTATGGCTTTTATATAGGTATTGATGTGGGAGTGGTAAATCAGTTTGAAGGATCACCGCTTTTGGGGTACAAGATAACCCCATGGTGGCATGCAGGTTTAGGAGGGAAATACCAGTATTATTACGATAAACGCGTAGGTCGTGTATTTCGTGCCCATATTTTCGGGCCGCTTGTTCTTACAGATATTATAGCGATTCAAAATCTTAATGATATTCTGCCTTTCAGGTTTCTCGATGCAGGACTTTATTTGCATGGTGAAATGAATCTCTTCAGTTTGCCGGCTAAACATTTTGACAGAAATAATGTGGAGCGTGACAATAAACGGTTTTTCAGGCCTACCTGGTTAACCGGAATCGGGTTGCGAAGTGAAGCCGGTACCGGCAATTATTTACACATAATGCTTGCGATTGATGTTTCAGCCCATTCTGATAAAATATACTCAAATCCTTTTGTGCGTATCGGATTTATGTTCTGATTCAATTAAACAATAAACGGCAGAAACCCTTGCCATTCGCTAACACTTCCTGCCAACTCGGCGTGTAAGGGACTTGCATCCTATAAGTGAAAGAACTATGCCCGACGTACCAAAAAAAGAGCTCCCGGACAGGGGAGCTCTTTACATGCTGATCTAATTATATTGAATTAAATTTTATTCAGCAGTTTTAACATTAGTGGCTTGCGGCCCCCGTTTGCCATCAGATATTTCAAACTCAACTTCCTGTCCTTCTTCAAGAACTTTAAAGCCTTCACGTTCTATACCTGTGTAATGAACAAATACATCATTACCTTCTTCGGTTTGAATAAATCCATAACCTTTAGCAGAATCAAACCATTTTACTTTGCCTTTCATGATAAAAAAAATTAAATTAAAAAAATAATTATTAAATAGTGAAACATTATGCAAATATCCGGTTTTTTTTTCAGGTTATCAATTATTTTTACAACAAATAGACTTATGTAAATATAGCTATGATTATATATAGTTCTAGATACATAGTATCATTTAAATGACAGATCGCACATTATATTCGTTTCAGGGCATTTTTAAGTATGCAAAATTTTCCGGCTTATACTGCGTTAACAGTATTACGATGTGAATTTAACCTGGCAGAACTTCACAAGAATCTTTTATTGTATTTTAAATTACTAAAGCTATATTTTGGTTATTCCTTTAATTAACACTTACTTTGTACTATATTATTTTATAATTCTAAGCTAAATTTAATAATGATGATTGAAGAGAACAAAGTTGTATCACTTACTTATGAATTAAGAGTTAACGATGATCAAGGCGAAATTGTAGAGAAGGTTGAGGAAAATTCTCCGCTTACCTTTCTTTTCGGGCGTGGTAATTTACTTCCCGATTTTGAGAATAATATCGATGGTTTGAAAGAAGGTGATCCCTTCAGTTTTTCACTGGAGCCCGAAAAAGCTTACGGAGATGTTTCAGAAGAGGCCGTTGTTGAATTGCCCAAAAATATATTCGAAATAGACGGCAAGGTTGATGATAATCTTTTGAAAGTTGGCAATAATATTCCTATGCAGGATAATTCCGGAAACAGGCTTAACGGAATTGTCCTGGAGGTTAAAGAAGATGCAGTTAAGATGGATTTTAACCATCCACTTGCAGGCGATACACTTTTTTTCAAAGGAGAAATCTCTGAAATACGTGATGCTACTGAAGAAGAGATTAAGCATGGTCATGTTCACGAGGAGGGAACGCATCCTTGTGGGGGCGGTGAACCGGATTTAGAATAGGGCTGTTTCTTTTTAGCGGAGAATAATTCAGAGTTATTTTATTTATCCAGCGAAATATCTAAAGTACTTACTTGTTTGGTATAGTGTATAAGCCATATTTTTTTCATTACGAGATATGTTGTAGTTGTTAATGTCTCCGGCTGAAGTATATTTGATACTCTCCGGCGACCATAATAATGGTTTTTATAAAATAAATATATCAAAGAATATATATATATATTAATGTGAGTATATTTTAAGTATATTTCATTATATTTGTTATTTAATTATAGGAATCTTCTTTATAATATAAATATTGATATGATGATAAAAAAGATGGTAAAGCTGTTTTATCTGATTTTAATTGTTGTTTTGCTTACGGGATGTCCCGGTGAAATTAACCATCTGGGAGAGGTTTATGATCCTACGGTTATACCACGCCCAAATGTAGCTGTTTTGGTAACAGAAGGCTTCCATGACGAGGAAGTTTATATGACTATGGGCTATCTTTCCAATTATGGAATGGATATTACGGTTATCGGGCCTCAAACATCGACAGTAAAAGCCTATAACAGCGATTTTACCCTAAATATTCAAAGATCTGTTAATAATATATCGGTTGATGAGTTTGATGGGTTGATATTACCAGGTGGCACCGCACCTTCGGTATTAAGAGAGGATCCTGCAATTGTTGAATTTGTGAAAGAGTTTTTTGAGTCTGAAAAACCTGTGGCGGCAATTTGTCACGGTCCCCAGATACTTGCCGCCGCAAATGTTCTGGAAGGAAGAACCTGTACAGGAGTTAGCAGTATTCAGGCAGAACTGGAACAAGCAGGTGCTGTTTATAAAGACGAAGCTGTCGTGATTGATCGTAACCTGATCACATCAAGAACACCTCCAGACCTGTTTGTATTCAGCCGCGCCATATTTAATGCTGTAACTTCATCATTCCGTTTTTGTTGTTAAAAAGGCTATTCCATTCATGAAGTGGTTTAATTGACCTTGCCGCTTTCACCGGCTATACTCTCTAGTGCAACATAAAAACCCATGTCCCGGGTGCGCTAATGTTCTGACGGGACTTTGCCCGAAAGGCCTGTGCGATAAAAAATCGCGGTGCAAAACAAAAATCGGGGTTAAAGCCACCTGGTGATGGATAGTCCTGTTTTAGCGATTTTTTACAATCCCCGATTCTTTGGGGTTAGGGAAATGTAATCTCTATGTTACTCCGGTGCACTGCTCTGGTATTTTATTTAAAGAATTGATTAGCTGAGTCAGGATAGTTTGTAGCCGTTGTAGATGCTGGTGGAGAAAGCTACCGTTGACCTGAAAGAATACCGGTATTCAACCATTTTCCAGTCCCCTGAGAAATGCCCGGATATTTTCTGAAGATACACCGGGTGGCATTCCTCCTCCTGCAGACCATATAATCCGGCTTCTGTTGCCGACTGACAGGTACATTTTCCGGGTTTCTTCACAGACCTGCCCGGGAGTACCGGCTGCCAGCACATCACGTGGAGGAAGATTGCCAAAAAAAGTAATATCAGGGCCGGCAAGTTCACGCATCTCCTGAAGGCTGTGTTCAAAGCTGAAATTGAACAGGTTTACTCCCATTTTTTTCAGATATGGAGCACAGATCAATCCGTGAGCATCGTTGTGAAAAAAATTCACTTTTGAATCGAAAGTATTAAAAATCTTTCTGATATAGGGAATTGCAAATTGGCGCAGTTCATCTTCCCCCAAGAAACCAACGATATCATCCAGCAGCAGTATTCCTTCAATAGAAGGAAATGTTTCTTTCTGTAAATCAATCCATTTGATGGTAAAACTGGTTATGATTTCCAGCAAACGGTGCGTATTTTCAGGGTCCATGAGCATACCCGTTAAAAATTCTGTTGATCCGAGCAGAAATGAGGCAATATTAAGCGGTCCACGCGCAATGGCAAACTTTATATCATGTCCGGCTTCTTGTATGTCTGACTGACTGTCAATAAGCCGCTGAAGCACGAAAGGAAGCAGCCCGTCGGTTGCGGGATTCGGTTCACGCAGTGAGCCTGCTTCAGTAATATCTGAGATCACCTTGTCAGCATGAGGAAGGTTGTTTTCTGTAAAAATCATATGTGCACCAAATGCTGAAGGCTCGGTACACATGGCATACTCCGACCAGAAACCCGGTAGAAACAAAACATCGGAAAAAGTTTCAACAACCTTTAAATTAGCTGATAGCCAAAGTTTTTCGGAAGAATAATATTGAAGAGTGGTTATTCCTGCCCATCCGGGAATCCAGGGACTGTCGATAATAAAACCTGCAACTGGTGATTCAGGTAACTCCCCGTCAATAATTCTTAAAAGTTTATTCCACTGTATGTTATTCATATAAAATAAGATAAAAATCAAAAATAATCTGGTTTATTCTGGAAAGCAAAATCAGAATACTGGTAATGAAATAAATAAATATTTGATAGTTGCTAATAAACAATGAATAATTGACTGTGATACTCCATTATAATTTCGGTTCCCAACCAGGCTCATATTCGCGGCTCCAAAGTTTAAGAGCATCACGGTCAAGTGCTTGTCCGTTACTTTGGTTTACATCAAACCCTTTTCCTGTTCTGTAAGATATGTTAGCAAGATGACACAGGTGAGTACTTTTAACTCCCTCGTCTATGGGTGATCTAAGGGATACTTTACCGCGTATTGCATCGAAAAAATTTACCACGTGCCGCGTTGACATGTCACCTTGTTCATCCAGAGCTGTAACTCCGCGTTGATCATCTGACCAGCGTTCCCTGATAAGATCACCGCCGCGGTCAAAAATCCTGTAGCCGCCTCCTTCGCTCAGGGTCAAGAACACCGATCCTTCGGATCCGAATATGATGTTTCCCCTGTGATGACCGTATGTAAAATATCTGTTACGGCTTTTACCGTCCCATTTTATAATCTTGTTGCCGGGGAAAGTAAACGTGGCAGCCATAGTGTCATACATTGTCCATCCATCATCAGTGAAATGATTTTTTCCTGCAGCAACATCTACCCTTTCGGGGACATCTGCCTGCAAT
>PXAP01000072.1 GCA_003567115.1 Bacteroidota bacterium | reverse complement strand
GAATGAATAATTCGAACTGTACTGTCTTTTCCGGGATACCCGGCTGTAAGGTATATGGAAAGAAGATTTCTGTTTTTCTTTTTAAACAGCCCGGTTAGTGAATTCATACGAACAAACTATTGTTATCAAATTTATATTCAATTATTTACTAAGGCATGTTATTCATATTCAGTATTTCACTCGTATGGAACCCTCATGGTTTGTTCATGTTATTTTGGCTGACGAAGGCTGATGAGGATTTCATGATTATGTTTTATTTTATCTTATATATTCTGCATTGATGACATATAGCTCTCCATATCCTTGTCCCCGCGTCCGGACAGATTTACAACCACACAATCGGTCTTTTTAAAATTCAGCTTTTGCAGGGCGGCTATTGCATGGGCCGACTCAAGTGCGGGGATAATACCTTCAAGCCTGGCCAGCATATGAGCCGCCTGCATTGCTTCCCGGTCGGTAACGGCTAAATATTCTGCCCTGCCTGTTTTATGCAGATATGAATGCAGGGGGCCGATTCCCGGGTAATCAAGTCCTGCCGATATTGAATGTGCCTCTTTAATTTGTCCATCACGGGTTTGCATTAGCAGGGTCCTGCAACCATGAATAATACCGGGTGTTCCTGATTCAATTGTTGCGGCGGTTTTTCCGCTGCCGGGTCCTTCACCTCCGGCCTCTGTTCCGATAAGCCTGACCCTTTTATCATCGATGAAATGGTAAAATGTTCCTGCTGCGTTACTGCCTCCTCCTACGCAGGCAATCACACAATCGGGATACTCTCTGTTCTCAGCTTTGAGGAGTTGCCTTCTGATCTCTTCCGATATAACCCCCTGCAACCTGGTCACAAGATCGGGATAAGGATGCGGTCCTATAGTAGATCCTATCAGATAATGGGTTTCCACCGGATGGTTTATCCAGTGCCTGATGGCTTCGTTTGTTGCATCCTTGAGGGTACGGCTGCCGGAGAATACCGGAATAACCTCTGCACCCAGCATCTTCATTCGCATAACATTGGGCTGTTGCCTTCCTGCATCCTTTTCTCCCATAAAAACAGTGCACGGGAGCCCCATCAGGGCACAGACCGTAGCAGTGGCAACTCCATGCTGGCCCGCGCCTGTTTCAGCTATGATATGTTTTTTATTCATTTCTATTGCCAGAAGAGTCTGGCCGACAACATTATTAAGCTTGTGTGACCCCGTATGGCACAAATCCTCCCGCTTAAGATATATTTTTGCTCCGACCGACCCTGAAAGTCTGCCGGCATAAAACAATGGAGTGGGACGGCCAACGTAATCACTGAGCAGATCCCTGAATTTTTTTCTGAAACTTTCTGATTTCAGGATCCTGATATAGGAACCGGCAAGATGTTCTATGTTTGGATACAGCATTTCCGGAATATAGGCCCCGCCAAATTCTCCGTAAAATCCTTTACTGTTTATTAACTGGTTCATTGGATCTTAGTTTATATATAAAATCTTTTAATAATGATATGCTTTTATAACCGGGAGAGATCTCAAACCTGCTGTTAACATCTGTGCCCGCCATCCCTTTCAGATCGATGTTCTTAATATAGTGCAGATCATTGCTGCCAATTCCTCCGCTAAGTAAAAAGGGTGTGTTTAGTTTATACTCCTTTAAAATGTCATGGTTGAATTTAATGCTGTTTCCCCCGTGGTATTTCCCTTTTGCATCAAAAAGAAAAAGGTGGCAGTTACCGGAATATTGTTCAAGATTTACAGGGAGTATGTCTTTTATCCTGAAAGCCTTGATCACTTCGCATAGTGTCATAAATTGCCTGCAATAGCCGGGATCTTCTTCTCCGTGAAGCTGCACCGCATCAAAACGGTACTTAATTATGAGCTCTCTGACCTTACCGGGAGGCTCGTCAACAACTACGGCAACCTTCTTAATTGAGGGCGGAACAGCGCTTAACTGTAAGCGGTCAATTGCATCACTCACATCCCGGGGAGAGGTTTTGTAAAATATAAATCCCATGTAATCGGGACCCAGAAGAGCGATCTCCCTGAGATTTCTGTTACTGGTAATACCACAAACTTTTATTTTCATAGTTGTTTCAGAATATTTTATTCATAAAGTGGTTTCAATATCCCGATCCTCCGAATCGTAAATAGAAAATCTGTATGAAACTTCAAACCTCTGCCCAGGGTGGTTCATTTATCAGCTAAAAGCATTTTATAATGTTTATCCGGTCATTTTTATTTGCCTGCTGCAACTTAACGGGTTAATGATCAAGATGAAACAGACCCATAGTATTTAACTTCCTGTATAAATTTCCTGCAGGCTTTCCCGGGGTATTTTTCCTTCATAAAATGCTCACCGATAAGAAATCCATTGAAACCCAGTTTTTTCAATTCAATAAGGGTTTCAGCAGAGTGTATTCCGCTTTCTGCTATTTTAATAGTGTCACCGGGCAGTTTGTTAATTATTTGTGTAAGTATATCAAGGTTTGTTTTGAAATTTTCCAGGTTACGGCTGTTAATCCCCGTCAGCCTTGCTCCTGGGGGCAGTTTGTCCGGGCCGCTTTCATCATGTACCTCAAACAACACTTCCATATTAAGTGATTCAGCCAGAGCTGATAGATTTTTCATTTCGTTTTCAGTTAATATGTCTGCAATAAGAAGAATGGCATCTGCCCCTATGGATTTTGATTCCACGACCTGGTATTCATCTATTATAAACTCTTTTCTTAGTATCGGACCATCACATAGTTTTCTGGAATTAACAATATCTTCATTGCTGCCGCCGAAAAATTCCCTGTTTGTAAGCACCGAAACAGCTGAAGCACCTGAATTAAGATATTGGGGACAAACATTTTCGGGCAGGGCCGAAGAGTTTATCAATCCTCTGGATGGGGACTTTCTTTTAAACTCTGCTATTATTCCCTGTTTTTCCTTATCAAGAAGTGATTTTGAAAGTGAACGGGTAACAGACTCAAAATATTCACTCTTTTCCAGCGAAGCTGAAGGATTTGCTGTTTTGCACTTTTCTATTTCAACTCGCTTTGCTTTGACTATTTTTTCAAGTAAACTCATTTTTGCGTTTTCTGCTTTATCTTATACACTTTATTATTTACGATTTATCTGCTTTTGTATAATGTCCGTTTCTCCATATTTTTCCCGGATTATACAAACCATTAATTACACTGGATTTCAATAATATACCGGGGCTTGTCAGGATATTTTCACTGCATATTGTTTTTATGTTTACTGCATATCGATTAGTTTTTGGAAACATCTCACCGCCTTTCCCGAATCTATTGATTCCCTGGCTTCATCAAGGCATTCGTCCAGGCTTTTTTCCTTTTTGTAACATGAAATGGCCAGTGCTGAATTTGCCAGTACACAGTTTTTTTGGGCCCGGGTTCCCCTGTTTTCCAAAATGGAAAGAAGTATTCCGGCTGCCTCATCTATGGTTTCTCCTCCGTGCAATGATTCGGCATTGTTACAGGGCATTCCGAAGCTTGAAGGGGTCAGCAGCCCTTCCCCTTCCGGGGAAAAGACTTTCACCCCCGAGGTAAGCGATACTTCATCATAACCATCCAGACTGTGTACAATGATAAAACGCTTTTTTTCTTTTTGCATGAGATAGCTGTAAAGACGGCCTGCCTCGATGCTGAAAACCCCGCTGAGTTGAAAAGATGGCCTGGCAGGATTGACCAGTGGTCCCATAATGTTAAAAATGGTCTTTATTCCAAGTTGCCTTCTTACCGGGCCTACTTCCTTCAGCGCAGGGTGAAAGAGGGGGGCATGCATGAAACATATTCCGGCCTCATCAATTTCCCGTTTAAGCTTATCGTTGCTGTTGGAAAAGACATATCCGAAATGCTCCATCAGATTGGATGATCCGGTAATCGAAGATACTCCGTAATTGCCGTGTTTGGCCACGTGAATACCAGCTCCGGCAACCACGAATGAAGATATGGTTGATATGTTGAAAGTGTTTTTACCGTCACCACCGGTGCCGCAAAGATCTATTATTTTCTTCCCGTTAAGATCTGCCCTGACTGCCAGTTGAAGCAGTGCATCCCTGAATCCCAGCAGTTCGTCAAGGCTGATGTTTCTCATTATGTATGAGGATAATACGGCCGCAATCTGTGCCTCATTAAGTGCCTTTCCGGCAATACCGTGCATCAGTCTGCCGGCTTCATCACGGCTTAGCTGCTGTGACTCCAGTAATTTATTCAGAATGTCTTTCATATTCCATCCTTTGATTATGGTTTTTATTATCTTTTTATACCGGACTCATTTATCAAATCTTCTGAGCCAGTTAAAAATTATCTCTTTGCCGTTTGGTGTCAGAATTGACTCAGGGTGGAACTGAACACCGCATATATCCAGCTCGCGGTGACTCATAGCCATAATATATTGTTCATCATCGAATGCATCTATACGCAGACAGGAGGGTATGGTCTCTTTTCTGACAACCCATGAGTGGTACCTGCCTGCCTGAAAACTACCGGGGAGATTTCTGAAGAGGTAATGCGGGGGATTCAGGATATTGATATTGGTGGCAACTCCATGGTAAACTTTATCAGTATTCAGGATGCTGCCGCCAAATACTTCGGCTATAGCCTGGAGCCCCAGACAAACCCCCAGGATCCTTTTGCTTTCCTTGTATTTGTCTATTATTTTCAACAGGTTTCCTGCTTCTGACGGAATTCCCGGTCCCGGTGAAAGAAGTAAGCCATCATAATGCCGGATATCATCAATTGCAATCTGGTCATTTCTGAATACATCGGTTTGATGAAGCGGGCATTCATTCACATAATGTACAAGATTATATGTGAAAGAATCATAATTGTCAATTATCAGTATTCGGGCCATAATATCTATTTAATGTTTTCTGCCATTTTAAGTGCTTGCCTCAGAGCTGATAATTTGCTTTTTACTTCAGCAAGTTCTTTTTCGGGTACCGAATCTATGACTATTCCCGCTCCTGCCTGGAAGAGAAGTTTTCCTCCATAACTGGCAAAAGACCTGATCATAATGGCATGATTAAGCGATCCGGTGAGACCGATATATCCTATAGCCCCGCCGTAATATCCGCGACTTGTGGGTTCTATCTGGTCAATGAGCCGTATTGCATTATGTTTTGGAGCACCGGCCAGGGTACCGGCAGGAAAAGTGTCGGCGAAAACCCGGTATCTGTTTTTATTGTCATTAAGCTTACCGGTAACAGTTGAAACCAGGTGTATAACGTGTGAATAGGCATGCACTTCTTTATAGGTCCGGACCCTGACATTTTTGGAGTGACGGCTCAGATCGTTCCTTGCAAGGTCGACCAGCATAGAATGTTCGGAATTCTCCTTGGGATCGGCAAGCAGTGCTTTGGTGAGTCCCGCATCACTTATTTTGTCTCCTGTTTTTGGTATGGTTCCGGCAATTGGATTAATGGTAGCTGTGCCTTCATTTATATGCAGTTGTGCTTCGGGTGAAGAACCAAACAGTTTGTACTTCAGATAATCAAAATAGAACAGGTAAGGGGAGGGATTAACCGACCGGAGAGCCCTGTATACTGAAAACTCATCACCCTGAAAAGTCTGCTCAAATCTTCGCGAAAGAACGATCTGAAAAACATCTCCCCTGGCACAGTGTTTTTTACCCTGTAAAACCATGTCAAGGAATTTTTCATCATTAAGATTGCTGATCTCCTTACCTGTTGTTATAAAGGGAAAGGTTGTGGTATTCTTATTTGCCAGAAGAGATATTATCCGGTCGGTATGAGCAGTTTCATCTTTCCCGGCCAGTTCACATATTGACATGGTGCTGTTGAAATGGTTTATTGCAATAACAACCGAATAAAGGTCATATTTTAAAAGAGGAACAGGAGAGGAAGAATCAGGGCTTTTAATATTTACATTGTCAAATAAATTAACGGCTTCATATGAAGTAAAGCCGAACATGCCGGGAAGGATCTTCTCCCCGGGCATCTTATCTATTTTTATGGAATGAGAAAAGGAATCGGTTTCTGAAGTGACATCCTCATTCTTGGAGCGTAAACGGGAAAAAGCCTGTCCGCCGGGAAAGAATTTTCTGACCTCCTTACCGGTTACTTCAATTCCGGCAACGGGATTGAGACATATATACGAATAGGCATCCTGCCTGGAACTGAAATCGGTACATTCAAGCAGTAGGCTCTGGGGAAATTCATCCCGAAGGCGCAGATAAATACCTACCGGGGTCAGGGTGTCTGCCGGGAAATGCTTTACAGAGGCTTTAAAATTTATTGATTCCATTTTTATTTCTTATTGTTTTGTTTATCAGTCTGTCCGGTCAGTATATGCTCCTTTTTCCGGCTTTACAGCCGGCAATGGTAATTATCCTGCAACATTTCATAACAATTTTAATGTCAGCTACATATACAACTTCTTTTTTTAAAGTTATTCTATAAGGGGCTGTAATGCCCTATATTTGGGGACTATCATGTAACATCCTTTAATGTCTTCTATCATTGAGTTCAGTTTAAAAAGTACCGATTCTGGAAATTAATATATAAATGCAAATTGTAATGCGTTGATATCAAAGCTTTTAAAAACAAACATTCATGAAATTCATCCTAATAAAACAGGTTAATCAAGTTAATAATCAATTAGTTACATTTTGCAGGTAATTCATGTTCGGTGTTTCAAACGGATGGATCCCCCTGTTTTATTTATTGTATTTTGTGAGACGCAGTATCATGGGGATTCATATCAAAATTATCCTTTTTATACCAGGCTCATCATTTAATATACTGTAACAAAAAAGCCCGCTATGCTAAGCGGGCTTCCGGATATGATATTTTGAATCAAAATTAACAATAACTGCGCTTAACATAGCTTTTTATTCTGCCATGCCACCACCAGATGCTATTGTTTATTGTCTTTATCATTTTAATTCTGTTTGATAAGGCAAAAATAGTATTTTTTTCAAATAAACTAATCTGAATTGAAAAAAAAATAATCTTTTGCTAATTATGGGAAAAAATCATTATACTTGCAGTTAAATAAGCCATTAAGTTATGAGCTCAGTTCATGCATATTTTACCCGGAACTATTATTTTTTTTATTTTTCCTGTAAAAGGGGCCGGGTTGTGCAGTGAACAGATAATATCAGCATAATTAATTAAATTAAGGCCCCTTGAAACAGGGGCTTTTTTTATGGCATAATATAAAAAACAAATTATATGAATGGAGACCGGCCGGAAGAAAAATTTAAAATTGCAATTGTTGGTACAGGCCTTATTGGATGCTCAATTGCTGAAGGTCTGAGGGATATTGCCTCGGAGATAATTGGTGTTGACAGTAATACCGCACATTTGGAGGAAGCCTTTTACCGTGGATGGATAGACAGGAGTATGACGCTGAACAAGGCCGTGAATAATGCGGATTTGGTCATTATTTCTGTGCCTGTCGACTCATCCGTCAGATTACTCCCCCTTGTTCTTGATCAGATTGATTCCCGTACCGTGGTGATAGATGCCGGTTCGGTTAAAAGTGCAATCTGCCGCAGCATACAGGAACATCCCGGCAGACTGCAATTTGTGGCTTCTCATCCCATGGCAGGACTTGCCGTTTCCGGTCCCGGTGCTGCCGATTCGGGTCTTTTCAAAAACAGGAAGGTTATAATTTGCGAAAGGGAAAAGAGTTCAGAAAAAGCTCTTGGAACGGCTGAAAAGATTTTTACCAGACTGGGTCTGGATATCATATACATGGAACCTGACCTGCATGATCTTTATGTTGCAAAGGTCTCTCATCTTCCCCAGGTAGTTGCATATTGTCTGTCTCTCCTTTCAGAAAGCTGTGATAATCAAAAAGACCCGATGATCAATATAGCTTCTACCGGCTTCGAATCTTCAACTCGCCTTGCCTCAAGCCCTGCCAGTATATGGATACCGATTTTCAGGCATAACAATGAAAATCTGTCCGGTAGTCTGGATGATATCATCAACAGGCTGGCCGATGTAAGGGATATGATAAGGAATGGCCGGTGGCAGGCGCTTACAGAACTTATTGAAAAGGCAAACAAATCAAGGGAAATATTTTTATCAGGATATAAACAGGCATAAAGATGGAAAAACCCGCAAATTCGTTAATGGAGAAAACCACAGGAAAGCATTCACCTTCTAAAAAAGCCGTGTCATTGGTCATAGCCGGCCCGTGCAGTGCGGAATCACCCGGTCAGTTGCTGGAAACAGCTCATGCCCTTAAACTTTGCGGAAAAGTGGATTATTTCCGTGCCGGTTTATGGAAACCCCGCACTTCGCCTGATTCATTTCAGGGTGTAGGCGGGAGGGGACTGAAATGGCTTGATATGGTGAAAAAGGAGACCGGAATGAAAGTGGCGACAGAGGTTGGTTGTGCAAAGCATGTTGATGAGGCTCTGAAATATGATGTTGACCTTATATGCTCCTCTTATCCGGTAATTATAGATAAATAAAAAAAATCAAATAACTTTAGGTTGTGAAATTATTTGATTTTAAAAACAAAATCCTGATGATCAGAAATATCAGTGATTTGTTTATAAGTTTTTAGTATGCAAAAAATAACAGTTAATCTGAAAAACCGTCAATCTGATGTTATTATAGGAGAATGTCTTGATAATTTAAATAATTATCTGCCGGGAAGAAAGACCTTTATAATAACCGACCGGAACCTTGATAAATTATACCGGGAACGTTTTCCGGAATGTCCGGTATATGTTGTTGAGCCCGGTGAAAAAAGCAAAGATCTTGGTGTGGTCAGCAATATTTGCGGGTGGCTTCTTGATCATGGTGCCGACAGGGGCTCATTCATAACCGGGATCGGTGGTGGAGTGGTTTGTGATCTGGCTGGTTTTGTTGCCTCCACCTATATGAGGGGGGTAAAGTTCGGTTTTGTAGCCACGAGCCTGATGGCTCAGGTTGATGCCTCAATAGGAGGGAAAAACGGAGTAAATCTTGATGGGTATAAAAACATAATCGGTACATTCACCCAGCCCGAGTTCGTTATCTGTGATGTTGATATGCTGATGACCCTTCCTGAGAATGAGCTTTTTAATGGTATGGCCGAGGTCATCAAACACGCTTTGATAAAAGACAGCAGGCAGTTTGCACATCTTGAGAAATTCAGTGTTCCGGTACTTTCCAGGGACAGGAATGAAATGGAGTACCTGGTGAGTCACTCGGTGGGGATAAAAGCCGCTATAGTGGAAAAAGATGAGCTGGAACACGGCGAAAGGAGGAAATTGAATTTGGGCCATACCTGGGGTCATGCAGTGGAAAAAGTCACTGGCATATCGCATGGTGAATCGGTTGCAACCGGATTGGCTTTTTCGGCAGCTTTATCGGTTAAAAAAGGATTACTTGAGGAGAATGAGAGAATAAGGATACTGGATCTGCTTAAAATATATGAACTGCCCGTTGATAATTCCGCCGATCCCGGTGCTGTACTCGACGCACTTATTAAAGATAAAAAAAAGGAGGGCGAAGCCATACATTTCATTTTGATGAAAGGTATAGGTGAGGTGGTAGTTGAATCAATAAATATTGCAGAATTAAAAAAAATCGCCTTAAATGGAAACTGAACTGAAAATCTGTGTAAGTATTGGAAAAATTCCTTTTGATGCAATTATTGGTGTTATTGAACAGGTAGAGATGGCTGAAATACGTCTTGATCTTGCCGGACTGGATGAAAAGGAGATCCGGGCAGTGTTTTCCTCTCACGATAATCTGATTGCAACCTGCCGGGAGGGAGAATACGATGATATGAAACGTGCCAGGATGCTGGAGGTTGCAATTGAATATGGTGCAGCATGGATTGATATTGAAGCCGATGCCGAAAAGGGATGGAGAGAAAGTATGATAAAGCTTGCAAAGTCAGATAATGTTCGTCTTATACTTTCCCGGCATTTTTTTACTCATACACCCCCGGTTGCTGAACTCAGAACAGCTATGGATGATATGTTCAAAATGGGCGCCGATGTTGTTAAGATAGCATCTCAGGTTAATAATCCTTCTGATGCTTCATCCCTTCTGGGGCTCTATTCTGATTACCGGGATGTTGTGGTTATAGGAATGGGACCGATGGGCATAATTACAAGACTGGCCTCCCCTTTTCTTGGTGCACCCTTCACCTTTGCTTCTTTCGGGGATAAACCGCTTACTGCAGCCGGTCAGATTGACTATCATGAAATGTCTGAACTTATAGAAAAAATTTCATCTTATGGCTGAAAATTTACCCGGTTTCGGGCAGGATGCAGTATCCGGTGAATTCTATGCCGTTTTCGGGAATCCGGTGCTGCACAGCAGGAGTCCGCAGCTGTACAACTCCCTTTTTACCTGTGACAATGTAAATGCATTCTATACCCGGATTTATACCCGGACAGGGAAGGCGGTATGTGAGATAATCAGGGAGCATGACCTGGCTGGTGCCAATGTTACAACACCTTTCAAGGAGGAGGTTATCCCTTATCTGGACAGGCTGTTACCCGGTGCGGAAAAGATCGGAGCGGTCAATACCATTATCAACCGGAGAGGAGAGCTTACGGGGTACAATACAGATGGTGCCGGTATCACAGGTGCACTGGATCAGGAAGGAATTGAATTATCAGGCAGTAAGTGCCTGGTGATAGGAGCGGGGGGAGCAGGAAAGGCGGCTGCCCTGGGACTGTTAAGTTCAGGGGCTGATGTATTGATAACCGACATGGCTGCGGACAAGGCTTCTGATTATGCAGAAACTATCGGATGCAATTTTTCAGTTCCTGATGAGGCAGTGAAAAAGATCGGCAAATTTAATATAGTTGTACTGGCAATTCCCCCGGGTATTTATCCCTTTGATTTTGAGCAGATAAAGCCCGATATGACACTATTTGATGCCAATTACAGGTCTCCCTCGGAAACCGGAGGCCTGGATTCACTTCCCTGCAAAGTGATAAGAGGTGATAACTGGCTGATATACCAGGCGGTTGAAGCCTACCGGCTGTTTACAGGTAACAGGGCTGATACAGATATTATGAAAAAAGGATTTAAGCAGGACCTCGAATTAGACAATCTTGAAATCAGGGTTATAAAAAGTGATTTTCAGAAAATCGGTCCGGATAATTTTGCTGATATGTTTGTCGATGGAAGGGGGCTTGATGATAAACAGGTGAACCTTATTATTTATGAAGAAAAAAGTAAGGTCTTCGGAAGTCAGGGGTAGGTTACAGGCACCCCCGTCAAAAAGCTTTGCTCAGAGGGCCGTTGCAATAGCTGCCCTGGCTGAGGGCCGGTCGGAAATACTTTTTCCCGGAAACTCCGATGATGTGATAGCTTCTGTTGATGTGGCAAGACAACTGGGAGCCGGAGTGGAGGCGGATAAGGATGGTTTTCGTATTTCAGGGGGAATAGCTCTTCCTTCAGAGCCTCTGGATTGCGGTGAAGCCGGATTGAGCATAAGAATGTTCTCATCTGTGGCTTCCGTTTTTGACAAGTCCGTAATACTTACCGGCAGAGGTTCTCTGCTTAAACGTCCGATGAATGTGGTGGAGGATTCTTTGAAGGCATTGGGTGTTAAATGTTCAACAAATAACGGATATCTGCCTCTTGAGGTGTGCGGACCTTTGAAGGGAGGCCGGGCAGAAGTGGACGGATCTTTCAGCTCCCAGGTTCTGACAGGAATGCTCATAGCTGCTCCTTTTGCGGCAGATGATATGACATTAAAGGTTAAAAACCTGAAAAGCAGGCCATATATAGATATCACCCTGGCTGTTATGGATAGTTTTGGGGTAAAGGCTGAGAATTATGACTATTCGGAGTTTTATGTGAGATCGGGGCAAAGGTACCGGTCAGGGCGGTATATGGTGGAGGGGGACTGGAGCGGAGCTGCTTTTTTGCTGGTAGCAGGTGCCATCGGAGGAGAAGTTATTGTGGAGAATATTGACATTAACTCACCTCAGGCTGATAAAGCTATAATCAGTGCACTTGAAAGTGCAGGTGCAGTAATTTCGATTGGTGATGAAAAGGTAATGGTAAGAAAAGATCAACTGAAGGCATTTGGTTTTGATGCAACTCACTGCCCCGATCTTTTTCCGCCTCTGGTAAGCCTGGCTGCCTGGTGTGACGGTGAGACCCGGATAAAGGGAGTGAGCAGGCTTATTCACAAGGAGAGCAACCGTGCCGGAACACTGAAACAGGAATTTGCCAGGCTGGGGGTGCAGGTTACCATTGATAAGGATATAATGATTGTTACAGGGGGAGGGTCTGAAGGTGGGGCTGTTACTTCACATGGCGACCATCGTATTGCAATGGCATGTGCCGTTACTGCACTGGCCGGTAAAGGGGCTGTGGAAATTGAAGGTGCTGAGGCAGTGGCAAAATCATATCCCGGATTTTTTGATGACCTGGATAAACTGACTGCCGAAGGCAGCATATCGTAGCCGGTGCCGGAGGTGGAGCCAGGATCTGTGGTTAAAGGAATCATCTGTAATAATTATAGCGTTTAAGTCTGATTAGTTAAGCTTAAAAAAGATAAATATAATTTCAACGGTAATGAACAGTACAGGCAGGATTTTCAGGGTTGGTCTGTTTGGTGAATCACACGGGCCGGCTATTGGTGTAACCATCGATGGTTGTCCACCGGGACTGTCACTTTCGGCTGAAGATTTCAATGAAGATCTGGGTCGCCGCAGGGCAGGAAAGAAAGGAACCACTGCAAGGGTTGAGGAAGATTTGCCGGAGATAATTTCCGGACATTTCAACGGATATACTACCGGTGCACCTCTGACCATCATGTTCAGAAATATGAATGTGCGTTCGGGAGATTATACCGGACTTCGTGATCATCCAAGGCCTGGTCATTCCGATTTTGTTGCTCAAAAAAGATATAAAGGATTTAATGATTACCGCGGAGGCGGTCATTTTTCCGGGCGTCTCACCATTTGTCTCGTTGCCGCCGGAGTAGTGGCAAAAAAGCTTTTGCCCGGTATAGTCATAAATGCAAGGCTGGTAAGTGCCGGCGGGGACAGGGATATTGAAAAGGCTGTTGCCGAGGCTGTGAAAGAAGGAGATTCTGTAGGCGGCCTGGTTGAGTGCCGTGCCACAGGGATACCTGCAGGGTGGGGTGAACCGTTTTATGATTCGGTTGAATCGGTTATTGCTCATCTTGCTTTTTCAATTCCGGCAATAAAAGGTTTGGAATTCGGATCCGGTTTTGCTGCCGCCTCAATGCTGGGAAGCAGTCATAATGACCCTCTCCTGGATGAGTCCGGGAAAACAGCTACAAATAATGCCGGAGGGATATCGGGTGGACTGACCAACGGAAATGATCTTGTTTTCAGGATAGCAGTAAAACCCACTTCCAGTATTTCGGTATCTCAATTAACCTACAATATGAAATCGGGTGAAGTTGAAGAGCTTAAGATAAAAGGGCGGCATGATGCATGTATTGCATTAAGGGTGCCGGTTGTGATGGAAGCCGCTACGGCAATTGCGCTGGTTGACCTTAAGCTGCTGGCAGAAAACAGATCCTGAAGATAAGGCACGTTGAGAACTTCACTGTTTAAGTGCATGACTGTTTGTATAACTATGGTCAATACAGTCCCATTAAGAGTAACATGAAAAACAATGCTAATTATTGCCCATAAATGAACGCCTGATTAAAATATTGAATATAAGCAATCTAAAATGATGTTACATAAGAGGCTGGCTGAAATATCTGTCAACAATTGCAAAAAAATTATAATAATACCCGGATGATTAAAGTTAATGCACTAAATGCTGAATTTAAAATCAACCCTGGATAATTCAAACTTAATACCATAATTACCATGAGAACAATATTGATCATTTTATTAATTATTGCAGCATTATTAACATCATGCAGAGCCCGGCAGATGGTTCCTGCAGATTATCCTGAACCTCCGCCTGATGAACAGATTGCTGAAATGCCGGAAGAACCTGTAGAACCTGAAGAAATTCCTGTTGTTGAAGAGAGTTTTGAATTTGAACGGGAAGATGATGAAATAGATCACAAGGTAAACCGCTTTTTTGTTATACTTGGCAGTTTCAGGGTAAGTGAAAATGCAGCTAAATTTAAAGCAGAGCTGGAAGAGAAGGGTTTCGATCCGGTTATTCTGCTCTCTGAAACCGGATTTAACAGGGTTTGTGTTGACTCCTTTTCAGAAGAGGCAGAAGCCCGGCAGAGAGTTATGCAGATACGCAGGTCTTATCCGGAGTATTATGATGCCTGGCTGCTGATCAGAAGAGATATGTAGCCACGGAGTGAATATACCGGGAACAAACTTACATAATGAAAATAGCTATAATTGCCCATGACGGGAAAAAGGCCGAGATGGTTTCGTTTTTGATGAAGCACTTACACCTTTTAAAGGAGGATAAGATTGCACTGGTGGCCACCGGCACAACGGGGACTCATGCAGAGGAAGCGGGTCTGAAGGTATCGAAGGTACTGTCCGGTCAGCACGGTGGTGATGCCCAGATTGCAGCAATGGTTGCCAACGGGGAAATAGGAATGGTTTTCTTTTTTCGTGACCCGCTCGGTATGCATCCTCATGAACCTGACATTGCAATGCTGATGCGAATATGTGATGTTCACAATATTCCTCTGGCAACCAATCCGGCTACGGCCAGGTTACTGATCGGGGGGATAATCTGATTTGTTATTTGTTTTTTCAGGCAGAAATTTCCGGAATCAGCCGGGGCAAATGGATCGGCTGATCGTCCGTGAGGCACTCTGAGAAAATTTTTAAAAAATTTAGTCCGGTAAATCAATACATTGATGATGGGTAGCTGCAATGCAGGTTAAGGGAAACAGTATCGGGCAAGATATGAGCAAAGATCATATATACGGTTAAACAGCTTCTGCTCATGATCTGCGACCAGTTTCCAGGTTATCCTGCCTTTATTACGTGTAATATCTATTATTATATCCTGCCCTGCCTGAACATCAGCCCTGAATCCCATTCTTTCCAGGGCATTCCTGGTCCACCGCAATTCCGGCCCGGAGCCCCTGAGCCCGATATTTTCCCTTAATTCGCGCTGGATGCGGAATTCTCCTTTACCGGTATTGAAAAGCAGACTGGTATGTTCAAACATCTTTCCGAATGTGCCTCCAAGTATCAGGTCTTCCGGAGCACCCTGGTAAACGGAGCCGGATAACATAAGCCAGATTTTATCTGTTTCCTGGATCGCGATATTAAGGTCATGGGTGGAATATACGATTGTTTTTTTTCTTTGCCGGGCAAGGTTATGCAGCAGGTGGATAACTTCATATTTGTTGGGGAGGTCAAGAAAGGCTGTCGGTTCATCCAGAACTATGATCCTGGTGTCCTGTGCAAGAGTACGTGCTATCATGGCTTTTTGTCGTTCTCCGTCGCTTATTTGGTTTAAATATTTATGCCTGAGCCCTTTTATCCCCACCATCTCAATCGCGTCATCCACCTTTTCCTTATCCTGCCTGTCCAACCTGCCCATCCAGTTGGTGTAGGGGTATCTGCCAAGTGATACCAGATCAAGTACCTTGAGGTTATTAACATGTATTGTTTCCGTGGATACAAAACCAACCTTTCTTGCCAGCTCACTTCCGTGGAGAGAATTTATATTCAGGCCGAATAAAAATATTTCTCCCGAAAGGGGCGAAAGCAGCTTTACCAGGCTGCGCAATAATGTGCTTTTGCCCACGCCGTTAACCCCGAAAAGAGCAACCAGCTCACCCTCGCCTGCACTTACATTTATATTTTCAAATATTACTCCCGGGCTTTTCTTCTTTTCCCTGAAGCCTATGGAGAGATTTCTGGTACGCAATATCCGGCCTGTTCCTTCCATATTTTTTATTTCTCCGTTACCCTCCATTATCTCCTTACCTTGAATTATCTCATTATTCTGCATCATATCGTTTGTCTAAAAAATACCGGTCAGTTTCTGATTGCGTATTACAATCCATATTACCACAGGTATGCCCAGGAGGGCAGTGACTGAGTTTATGGGGAGAGTGCCCTCCATGCCGGGTAATTGTGCAATTATATCGCTTACCAGCATAATTATGCCTCCGCCTAATATGGTTGCAGGCATTAGTACTGCATGATCGGCATTACGGAACATCATTCTGGAGAGGTGGGGCACTGCAATACCTATAAATGCTATTGGTCCGCAAAAAGCAGTAATTGTTCCGGCAAGCAGGCTGGTAGAGAAAAAAACCATGACCCTGGCAAGGGTGATGTTCACCCCAAGGCTGCGCGCATAGTTTTCACCGAGCAGCATGGCGTTCAGAACCTTTATGGAGGCAAGCGACAGAAGCAATCCCCCGGTTACAGCAGGCACCATTATCCGGAGCTGGGAGGCTGTAACACCGCCCAGGCTCCCCATTGTCCAGATCATAAAGGACTTGAGCATAGCTTCGGTGCTGAAATACTGCATAACGCTTACCATTGCACCGGTAGCACTACCAAACATTATACCCAGGATAAGTATGGTCATAATATCACGGACACGGAAGCTGACCAGCAGTATAAGCAGAAGCACCAGTCCCGATCCGATCCATGCAGCAATCACGGTAACCCAGCTTCCGGGCACGGAAACGGTTGCATATCCGGTAACAAACGAAAAGCCCATGACCACGACAGCAACTCCCAGGCTGGCTCCTGCACTGATGCCAAGTACATATGGCCCGGCCAGCGGGTTACGGAAAACAGTTTGCATCAGCAGTCCGCTGACCGATAATCCTGTACCGGCCATCAAAGCGGTAATGGCCCTGGGCAGCCTCAGTTCTCTGATTATTATTTCCCATTCGGGCCTGGAAGCCTCTCCGCCGGCCAGGATTCGCAGAATTTCAGGTACGGGGATCCTGACGCTTCCTGTAAAAAGAGTTGCAAAAAAAGCCACTATGAGTATTGCCGGGAGAGCAATAAACAGGAGGTGGATATTATAACCGGTTCTGAATGATTTCATAATGGTTTTCAGAGTTTCCTGAAATAGACAGGTTCATGCCCGGGCAGAATATCCGGATGAAGTATATGGATAATATCCCTGAGTACAAGGTGCGGATTGACTATTCCCGATTCCCAGTAGTCATTGCCGCTGCGGTTGTTAAGGCGGGCGTTATTGTTGAATACCCTGTTCAGGCGGAAAGGTTTCATATTTACAAGTCTCTTGTCAGTATTGACTATATCATCCATTGAAAGGGCAGTCCCTGCGTTGATCCAGTAATCTGCCTCTGAGCCCCTATCTATGGCACTTTCTATATCTACCGGAAAATTTTCCCGTCCCTCGTTATTATCCCATAAATATCTTCCGCCTGCATCGGATATCAGGGTGGCGAAGTGTGATTTTCCTCCCGGCACGAACCAACTGCTCCTCCAGGGTAGTCCGCTCATAACTACCGGCCTGCTTTCTGCTTCCGGGGCCATGTCAGCAAGTTGCCGGTACTGATTCTCAACCACGCTGAATTTTTCTTCAGTAAAATCTTGTTTATCGAAGAGATGAGCGATAAATTTAACCCATTCGGCCTGTGCCAGTGGTGAATTTTCCAGGTATTCACCAATCATCACCACTTTAACACCCAGTTTTCTGAGCTTTCCCAGCCATGCATGAGCCTCAGCATCAACGCCATATGCAAGTATAATGTCAGGGTTAAGTTCCAGTATACGTTCATAGTCCAGGTTCATGTCGTAGCCGATATCGTGAATTTCTCCTCTTTCAAGGCGATTCCTTACATCCTGGTTATAAATATACTCCCTGCCTGACACTGCGGTTATTTTTTCTGTTTCGTTAATAAAATCAAGCATTGCAACATGTGTGGTTGAGAGACATATTACAGACCTGACAGGAGTTTGAATCACGGTTCCTTCCGGTAGTGATCCGGAAATCTCTTTATCGTTAGCGGTCAGGATATAACTGAAAAGTATATCACTGGCTCCCTGCCACGGGTTGTAAACATTGAGCAGGGTATAATTATCATATTCCTTCACCGTAAAGCCCCTGGCATGATCAATACCTTCATGGAGTGAAAAAGGCTCATCTGTATTGTCACTGTATTCCCGGCAGGATAGAATCAACAGGGCCGGAACAATGAACAGGAAATCCCTGAATATATTTATTGCTGATATATGCTTCATTTATTTTTTTATCAGAGCATTCTTAAGGCTGGTATTTTATCTTATTACAGGTATTCTGGTTGTAATATATTCATCACCGGAAACTATTCTAAGTATATATGTGCCGGAGGGATAACCGGAAAATTCTATCAGTGTTCTGGTTTCGCCTGCTGCCAGCTTTTTTTTCATCAGGCTTTTGCCGGATACAGAGAAAAGTTCCAGCGAACTGTTTTCCCTGAAGGGGATGTCTGTTTCGATAATAACAAAAGAACTGGCGGGAACAGGATATATCTTAAGTTCGCCTGAATGGTTGTCCAGATGTGAAATGTTTACAATCAGTGTGATAGTTTGTGCCATAGTGTCGGAACAGGCCTGGTTGCGGACCAGTTGTTTTACGGTATATTCACCCTCATCAGTGAAAGTGTTGTCAGGATTTGCCAGGGTACTGGTCCTCCCGTCGCCAAACTCCCAGTAATAGCTGTCTGCATATTGCGACATATCATTGAAATTAATAAAAAGTTCATTTTCATGGGTATAAGAAAAGCCTGCAACCGGTATTTCGGTGGTTTTAACGCTGAGGTCAAATTCCATTTCTTTTGTATCAAAACCGTTATTGGTTTCTACTCTTAGGGATACAGTTCGCATTCCGCCGGTTGAATATTCAACAAAATGTGGCCCGCGATTAAAAGCAGAGGGGGGATTGGCATCGGAGCCAAAATCCCAGTGCCAGCTATCGGGATATCCTGTTGAAAAATCGGTAAAAACAACTTTGTCCCCGGCACATATCCCGGTTGTACTCACTGTAAAGTTCGCCTCAAGCTCGTTGTCAGCATACGGATTGATCCCCTGCAGACTTTCGGCTCCGGTATCACCGGGATCAAGCCAGGGTTTCAACCGGCTGGTATCACCCTCATAACTGTCCCATGCCAGGGAGAATTTACAGAAGAAGTCATTCACTGCATTCCCGCATCTTCCCTCTCCGCCGGTCAGCAGGCCTTTAAGATTTCTATCCTGATCAAAGAGCGGACTCCCGGACGAGCCACGTTCTGTCACTCCAATGTCCCAGCGGCCCACCCGCCAGTGGCCGTCGATGGTATACCCGGGACCGAAGGTGGCTGTAAAGGGTGAATCATAATCCTTTGCTATTTTTTTTACGTCTCCCTGCGGATGATGGATGGAAACAGTGCTTTCAGGTATTTCTAAGGATAGGTTCCATCCGGCATACCAGGGGCGGTAGTTCTGCGGAGGCATATCCCTGATCTCCAGAAGGGTGAAGTCCAGATTTTCCTGTGTGGCCAGCAGATCCGATCCTGACAAAGTGTTGTTCAGGGTACCGTCACCTCCGTTGCAGAAAGGACTTTCGTAGCCAAAAATAAAAACCGTGTTGGCGGCTTTGGTGCTGTCGTCAACGCAGTGATTGGCGGTTAAAAAGTATGGAGTGCCGTCATTTGAGGTATTGTTGACAAGCACCCCCGTGCAAAGCTCATTACCGTTGATCATGATCCTGACAACGGAATTTTTCTCTGTTTGCCAGGGATTGGCGACGGGACAGCTTATATCAATGTTGCAGTTGCCCGAGCGGTCAAACCTGCCCTCTTTGGTATGAAGGATACCGGTAAAATCATGGTTCAGTTTTCCTATTATAAGTTCTCCGTAATGGCTAACTCCCTTATCGGTGTGCATTTCAACAATCAGTCTGTCACCGGTTACAGGAGACAGGGCCAGTGATCCTGAGGGCTGGTTGTTTCTGTAATCAAAGGCACCCAGAATATGTGACCGGTCAGGGTTGTAAACAAAAACTGATGCCCCGGGATTAAGCCGGTACCGGCTGAAAATAACATTAAGTGAATAAGCTCCTGACGATTCAAGCGATATCCTCCAAATCCTGCCTCCGTCCTGTAAATACTCCCATGCACCATCTCTTTCCGGGTCAATACTTAACGGAAAAGGTTTTGCAAAAAACAGCGGCTTGAGTCTTCTATCCATTCCTGAAGTTTTTTCTCTGAGATATTTCCCGGTATCAAACCGGGTCATTCTGATTACCGGTATTTCACTTATTGTTTTCAGTGTGGCAACGGCTGGTTTGCCTCCGTAGCTGATCTGGGAGCTTACAGAAAAAGTTGCCGGCAGGAAAACCAAAATTAAAATCAGCATCATTAATGCCGGTAAAAATTGTAAATTCAGTTTTCCCTTTTTAATCATATTTCAAACCTACATCAATTTTTTTAATCGGCAAAAACCACTCCACCGGGAGCTATTCCCGTATCATAAGATGATGTAAGGTTTACACCATCATAGATGTGCAACTTTCCGGATTGAGAATAACCGGTTATCTCCAGGGCAAAAAGTTTCTCTGATTGCGGATGAATACCTGCCGCCGAAAAGTTTCCTTCCAGAAATGGATCTGCGGGCTGCTCAGAATCATCTATACTCATTTCGTACAGGCCATCAGCTTCTCCAAAATAAAGCATGTCACCATCAGGACCGGCTGCGAGCCACGAAGGATTGAAACCGTCTCCTTTTTGACCTGTCACCACCTCCCTGTCAACTGTCATGGTTGCACTGTTTATCCTGACCAGCTTTGAGTCTGTCTCTTCAATTATTTCGGTCCACGTATCATCATAAACCACTTGTCCCCTGCAAAGAACCCATATATTATCGTTACGGTCGGCTACCAGTGCAACCGGGATATCCCCGACGGTAATAGTATCTGCCACCTTGTCCGTCACCAGATCAATAACCGATATGGTATTGTCGTGATCCCATCCGCCGCTGTTTGCAACAAAGAGGTGGTTTCCCGATATGACCATCTGCTCGGGACCCATGCCCACCTCAATGGTATCGGTAACCACTCCTTCCCGCAGATCTATCCTGTAAACCTGTCCCTCGAAACTGCCGTTTGAAAGATATCCCGTGCCATTGCCTGAATATTCAAAATACCGGGGATAAGAAAAGCCTGTTATGGTTGCTGTTGACTCAAAGGATTCAATGTCAACCACTTCTATCTTTTGTGAGTTGTTGGCCACGATCACCCCATAATCACCTGCCAGGGCAAATGACTGGACAACATCACCTGCCGGCCGGCCGTTGACCGTCTCAAAAAGATTATTTACCATTCTGACCGAATCGGTATCATACCAGCTTATTGAGCCGTTGCCGGCACCAAAGGCCCCCTCACAATTTATGAACACGCCTTTTGCATAACCTTTTCTTTCAGGCCCGGCATCTTCCTTTTCACATGAGCTGATAAAGAAAATTACAATTATTGAAACAAGAACTGGGAAAAATTTAAAATACTTCATAAAAATTTTGTTTTAAGTAAAAAAACTTAATCATTGGTCTCTACAAAAAACTGTCACTGATTCTCTGTGTTGCTAGCTAACACATATTTTACGAGATTTTATTTGTGTTAACGATTTGAAATGAAAAAATTCAAAGCCAGGTAAAAATCAGATTATCTTAAACCCGTAAATATTGATAATTAATAAAAAATTGAATGCTTTCTGTTTAAACCCGGTAAGCAGGATTTTAAGTGAACATTAATGATACTTCATAAAAATTTTGATCTTATTCCATTTTTTTAAGTGGTTAATATGATTAGCCGGTTTTATCAG
>PXAP01000161.1 GCA_003567115.1 Bacteroidota bacterium | reverse complement strand
TTAACTATTCTCTTTATACGAAATTAAGCAATAGGTTAATTACAACCAAATAAAATATCATTTATCGTCAGCAATGATATTTCAAATATGATCTACCCGGCATTTTTACGATGTAGCTTCCATCATGTACCAGGATATTTCCTATATTTCTCCTGTAATCCGGGAATTTTGCTAAAATAAAATGCAAAATTCCCGAATACAGTCGGAACCGCTTCGCTTTAACATTAATTACACATTTGACTAATATTTCAAAAAAAGCTGAATAATGCATGTGTAATCGACGAAGTCAAATTTTTTTCATCCGTCTGTGTAATTTTGGATGAAAAAATTTAATGTATATTTGAGTCATACAAAATAATCATATTTTTTACACTTTTTCATAACTTTCAAACAATTAACATGTACAATAAATAAGCTGCAATATCAAAATGCCCATCGTTACATTGACAACGGACTGGATACAAGATGACTACTATACCGGAGCCATTAAAGGAAAACTCTTGACCGCATGCCCTGAACTGAACATTATTGACATAACACACCATATACCCCCTTTTAATACGGCCAGAGCTGCCTTTGTTCTGAAAAACAGCTTCTGTCATTTTCCCCCGGGTACCATACACATTATTGGTGTCAATACCCAGCCATCGGCAGAGGAAAAATTCCTGGCAATAGAATATGAAGGCCATTTTTTCATTGGTAATGACAACGGTATTTTCGGGCTCATTTTCAGGGAGCAACCTTCGACTATTGTTGAGCTGCCGGCTGCCGACGGAGACACCGGCTTCGGTACACTCGATATTTTTGTTCAGGCTGCCTGCCTGCTGGCAAGAAAGGGCGAAATAGCCGCGCTGGGCAAGACACGGAAGAGCTTTACCCGGAGTATTCCCCGCCGCGCCACAATTGACCGGGATATTATTCACGGAAGTGTTATATATATAGATTCATATCAGAATGCAATTACCAACATAACAAAAGAGTTATATGAGAGAATAGGCAAAGACAGGCATTTTGAAATTGCCCTGCAAAGCAACTACTATAAGCTGAACAGGATAAACAAGAGATACAGTGATACTTCCGTTGGTGAGCTTCTGGCTCTTTTCAACTCCCTGGATCTCCTTGAAGTGGCAATAAACAAAGGCAATGCTGCCGAACTGCTTAATTTGACAACCAGCTCAACAATACGAATAAAATTTTTTGACAAAAAGAAGAAATGAAGTAACCGGCAATATTCATAAATTCCCAACCTGGACGAAACGGAACCAAAGAGGTTTTAATAATATTCTGCCCAAAAAAGCAAAAAAATATTCTGCCCAGAAAAGCAAAAATCTGAATCTAAGCTACTAACAGAATAAACATAGTTATATATGGATAAACGATTATCTGCATTCGGTAAACTTCTTGATATTATGGATGAGCTCAGGGAAAAATGTCCCTGGGATAAAACACAAACATTTGAAAGTCTCCGCAACCTCACCCTGGAGGAGGCTTATGAACTGGCAGATGCCATCACAAAAAATAATCCGGGTGAAATCAAAAAAGAGCTTGGAGACCTGCTTCTGCATATAGTCTTTTACGCGAAGATTGGCTACGAACTCAATGAATTTGATATAAAGGATGTGATTGAGGAGATAAATGAAAAACTGGTCTACCGCCACCCGCATGTTTTCGGAAATGTAATGGTTGCCGATGAGACCGAGGTTAAGGAGAACTGGGAACACCTTAAAATCAGGGAGTCAAAAAAAACTGTTCTTTCCGGTGTGCCGGTATCCCTTCCCGCCCTTATAAAAGCCAACCGTATACAGGACAAAGTAAAAGGAGTGGGTTTTGACTGGGAAGAAAAGCACCAGATATGGGATAAGGTAACCGAGGAGCTCCAGGAGCTCAGAGAAGAGATAACCAGTGCCGACAGCAAAAAGATTGAATCGGAATTCGGAGATCTCTTCTTCTCTCTTGTAAATGCCGCCCGCCTTTACGGAATAGATCCCGAGACAGCTTTGGAAAAAACAAACCGGAAATTCACCAGGCGTTTCAATTATCTTGAAAGCAAGACAATGGCCGCCGGCCGTTCATTAAAGACCATGAGCCTGGACGAAATGAATGTGATATGGGAGGAAGCGAAAGAACTGGATAACCAATGAACTATCCCGGGTCAGAGACACGAAGTATCATATAGTTTTTTATTTGCGGTCAGGAGGGCCTGATTATAAAACCACTTTATTACATAAAACCCTAACCTTAAAATAACAGGTAATGAGTGTCCGGCAGAATTTAACCAGACACTTATGGCTATCACGATAAACCTACAGGATTGTTGTGTATATATTCGGTTGTCCGGCAGAATTTAACCAGACACTTATGGCTGTCACCAATTATTTAATTTTTGGTCCCGCATCAACAAGACTTTTGCCAAGCTCACTATCCGTATATTTTTCAAAGTTGGCAATGAATTTTTCAGCCAGTTCCCGTGCAGCCTTATCCCATATCCCTGCCTCAGGCCAGGATTTCATGGGGTTCAGGAGATCGCTTTCAATACCGCTGACCTCCCTTGGTATGGCAAGGTTGAATACAGGCATCTCCTCAAACTCCTGATTATCTAATGATCCATCCAGAATTGCATCTATTATCAACCTTGTCGAATCAATATCTATTCTCTCTCCCGTTCCGTACGGTCCTCTTATCCAGCCGGTGTTTACCAGGTAAGCAGAAGTACCGTGCTTTTTCATTTTGCGAACCAGATCTTCAGCATATTTTGTGGGATGGAGCAAAAGAAAAGCAGCACCGAAACATGCGGAAAAAGTGGCCCGGGGAGTCGTAATACCCATTTCTGTTCCGGCAAGCTTGGCGGTAAAGCCGCTCAGAAAATGATACTGGGTCTGCTCTGAGGTAAGCTTTGCCACCGGCGGAAATACCCCGAAAGCATCGGCGGTAAGGAATATAACTTTCCCGGCATGACCGGACCTTGAAACAGGTTTTACAATATTGTCGATATGGTACAGGGGATATGAAACCCTGGTATTCTCAGTCTTTGATGCATCAGCAAAATCTATTTCACCTGTTTGTTCATCAAATACAACATTCTCAAGCAATGCATTCCGCTTTATGGCATTATATATGTCAGGCTCTCTTTCTCTGCTTAATTTGATGGTTTTTGCATAGCAACCTGCCTCCAGATTAAAAATACCTTTATCATTCCATCCATGCTCATCGTCACCTATAAGTGCCCGTTTCGGATCGGACGAAAGAGAAGTTTTGCCGGTTCCGGAAAGACCGAAGAAAAGAGCCGTATCGCCTTTCTTACCCACATTTGCCGAACAGTGCATGGAAGCAATATTGTTCAGGGGCAGGTAATAATTCATAACACTGAATATACCCTTTTTCATCTCCCCTCCATACCAGCTTCCCAGGATAACCAGCATATTTTCAGCAAGATTAAAGGCAATAATGACCTCTGAATTGAGTCCCTGCTCTTTCCAGCGTGGATTGATGGCCTTTGAGGCATTAAAAGTTACAAAATCCGGTACAAAATCCTTCAGCTCCTCATCAGTCGGACGGATAAACATGTTCTTGACAAAGTGAGCCTGCCAGGCCACTTCCGTAATAAAACGCACATTAAGGCGGGTATCCGGATTTGCGCCGCAGAAGCAATCCATCACATAAAGCTTTTTGCCTGAAAACTGCTTCAGTGCTGTTTGCCTTACACTTTCCCATATCAATGGAGTTATAGGTTTATTGTCATTTTTTATTGCCTCGCCGGTCCACCACACATTATCTTCAGAAGAGGGCTCCCGTAGAATATATTTATCCCGGGGCGAACGCCCGGTGAATTTGCCGGTATCAACGGCAACGGCTCCGGTGTTTGTTTCAAAACATTTTTCGAAGCCTTCAAGAGAGGGATCTGTTTCATGTTTGAATAATTCATCATATGACAGATTGTAATAGATCTCCTTTACATCTGATATTCCATATTTGGATAGATTCGGCGGGGTCAACTGACTGTTTTTCTGATTCATCTGCAAAAATTATAGTTAGCAAATCAATTATTGTCTATATTGCGTTGTCTGTTAATTATTTACCGGATATGATTTTCATATCCGGCAAAATCCATACTAATATAACCATTTTGGGTTAAAAGATCAACGAATAAGAAATTTTAACCACATTAAACAGCTATATTAAATTATTATCGCTTATCAGCGCGATAATAAAAACGGGGGGTCAATCCGGCACAACAAAAAAAACCGGAGTTGACCTGCTGCGGCCGTCCTCCGGTTTAATTTCCCGGTCATATATTGTAAACAGATTATATTAAATTGCAATTACTAAATATCTTTTACTGCAGCCTGTGCAGCAGCCAGCCGGGCGATAGGCACACGGAAAGGTGAGCAGCTGACATAGTCCATTCCTGCACGGTGACAGAATTCAACTGAATTTGGTTCACCACCATGCTCACCGCATATACCGATCTTCAGATCTTTTTTGGTACTGCGTCCCCTTTGTACGCCCATATCAACAAGCTGGCCGACACCTTCCTGGTCAAGTATCTCAAAAGGATCATGCTTTAGAATACCGTTATTAATATAAACCTCCAGAAACTTAACCGCATCGTCACGTGAATACCCGAAAGCCATCTGGGTAAGGTCATTGGTGCCGAATGAGAAGAAGTCGGCTGTTTCTGCAACTTTATCTGCAGTAAGGCAAGCCCTGGGGATCTCGATCATTGTTCCCACAAGATACTCAATTCGGTCGCCATATTCCTTGAACACTTCTTCGGCAGTAGCACGAACAAGCTCTTCCTGCAGTTTGAATTCCTCCTGAGTTCCGATAAGCGGTATCATGATTTCGGGTATTGCCACCACGCCCTTTTTCTTAAGATTCATCGCAGCTTCAATTATAGCCCTGGCCTGCATCTCGGTTATCTCAGGATATGTTATGCCCAGACGGCAGCCACGGTGGCCAAGCATCGGGTTGAACTCATGAAGCGAGTCGACAGTTGCTTTCACTTCATCAACGGTAACTCCAAGCTTGTCGGCCATCTCTTTCTGATATTTCTCCTCATGCGGAACAAACTCATGCAAAGGCGGGTCAAGCAAACGGATAGTAACCGGAAGGTCCTGCATGGCTTCGAATATACCTTCAAAATCCTCACGCTGGATCGGAAGAAGCTTTTCCAGTGCCTTACGGCGGCCTGCCTCATCATTGGCAAGAATCATCTCCCTCATTGCCCAGATACGGTCACCTTCAAAGAACATATGCTCGGTACGGCACAATCCTATACCCTTTGCACCGAAATTGCGTGCCTCGATCGAATCATTCGGAGAATCTGCATTTGTCCGTACGTGCATCCTTGTATGTTTTTCAGAAATGTCCATAATCTTTCCAAGGTCTCCACTCACTTCGGGATCAATTGTATCTATCTTTCCTTCATAAACCTCGCCGGTTGTTCCGTTAAATGACATCCACTCACCTTCCTTGTATACCTTTCCGTCAATGGTCATAGTGCGGTCCTTGTAGCTGATCTTAAGTGCACCGGCACCGG
>PXAP01000284.1 GCA_003567115.1 Bacteroidota bacterium | reverse complement strand
TTGTTAGCCATTATGGTACCGGCTGTCCCGCCACCCAGAATAAGCAATCTTTTCATTATAAGTTGAATTTTATTATTTTTATAAGTCTTTTGTGGTGCTGTAACCTGAACCAAAATTACCGTGAATTGTTAAATCAGTAACAGCACAACAGTATGATAAGTATCACTTTATGATATATATCATAACCGTTTCAGAAAAGCAGGAGGGCAGGAAAACAGCCGGGGGCATACAGGTAAGAACAAGGCAGGAACCATGGCAACGAAATGTGATTGCGACCAGTATGAATTAAGGACAGCTTTTTTTCAGAGCTTCAGAGAAGACGAGGTATCCCTTTTTTGCGAAGAGAAGGTGGAAAAGGCTTACTCCCGGGGAGACATTATTATCAGGGAAGGAGAGGGGATAAAGTATTTTTCCTATCTAAGAAGCGGACTGGTAAAGCTTTACAAGACCGATGCCGCCGGGAAGGACCAGATCATCACCATAGCCTGCCCTTTCGACTTCGTCAGCCTGCTGGGCATTTTTTCCGAAACGCACCACACATATTCCGTTTCAGCCCTTGAAGATTCGATTCTCTGCTGCATTGATATCAGCCTCATGAAAGGGATAGCCATGAAAAACGGACGTTTCAGCATGAACCTGATGGAGAGGCTGGGGGCGGTATCGAACAAGATCATTCAGGAATCACTCGAGATACGCAAAAGGAACACCCATGGCAAGGTGGCCTATATCCTGCTTAAGTTCAGCAAAGGGATTTATGACAGCCTGGTCTTTGACCTGCCGGTATCGCGCCGGGAGATTGCAGAAAATCTCGGTATGACCACCGAGGGCGTTATCCGCACCCTGTCCGAGTTCCGCAAGGAGAAGCTTATCCGCATCAACGGCCGGGAAATCGAGATATTAGATGACGCAGCCCTTGAGCGGATCTCCAGTTTCGGATGATCACAGCACCCCAATTGCAATGGATTATAAGGTGAAGCCGCGAGCGGATCTCCAGTTTCGGATGATCCCAGCACCCTGATAGTTTTGGCTTATACGGTGAAGCCTTGAGCGAATCTCCGGTTGAGGTCTCACCTGAAATCACCGGAAAATTAAAACAACAGAAATACCCCGACAAATTAGCCGGCTGGCGGGTATTTCTCTGTTTCTGTGTTTGCAAATTTTTTATCTGTCTGTATGTTTCTTTTTGGAGAAAAAAATTCTTCTATATTTGTATAAATCCATTATAAAGAAATTTAAATTTTAAACCCGGATATTATGGACAAGGATCTGTTAAAATCACTTAGCGAGGAAATCGTAAAAACAAGTGTTATCGATAATGAATTGTATGTAAAGCATGACGTAAAGCGCGGATTGAGGGAGGCAAGCGGAAAGGGGGTCCTGGCCGGTCTTACTGAAATATCGGAAGTCCGCGGAACCGAGGTAAAAGACGGGAAAGTGTGCCCCATGGAAGGGCAGTTGATATACAGGGGTATTGATATCAATAAAATAATTGAGGGTTTTACCTCCGAAAAGAGATTCGGATTTGAAGAAACTGTTTACCTGTTGCTGTTTGGCAATCTTCCAGACAGGGAACAATTAAATATGTTCAATGAGATAATGGGTCAATACAGGAATCTCCCCGCCGGTTTTATCCGCGATATAATGATAAAGTCGCCCTCCAGGGATCTTATGAACGCCCTGTCAAGAAGTGTGCTGGCGCTTTACAGTTATGACAGCGATGCTGATGACACATCGCTTGAGAATGTACTGGGTCAGTCCATCTACCTGATATCAAATTTTTCGCTGCTGGCGGTCTACGCATATGCCATACTCCAGTTTTACTTCAAGGAAGAAAGCCTGATCATCCACAAACCGGTAAAAGAGCTGTCAATCGCTGAAAATCTGCTTCATATTCTCAGGCGCGACCATCAGTACACAAAACTGGAGGCAAAGATTCTCGATCTGTTGCTTGTATTGCATGCAGAGCACGGAGGGGGCAATAACTCCACTTTCACGACTCATGTGGTTACATCATCGGGCACTGACACCTATTCGGCAATAGCAGCCTCGATAGGTTCACTGAAAGGGCCCAGGCACGGGGGGGCAAATGTCAAGGTTTCCGGGATGATGGAAGATATTAAGAGTAATGTAGGCGACTGGAAAGATGATGATGAGATCTCCGCCTATCTTAAAAAGATATTGTCCAAACAGGCCTTTGACAAGCTGGGGCTGATCTATGGAGTGGGGCATGCAGTCTATTCCCTGTCCGATCCGAGAGCAGTGATATTAAAGAAATATGCAGAGAAAATTGCAAAAGAAAAGGGGATAACTGAAGAATTTGATATCTATTCAAGGGTGGAAAAGCTGGCCCCTGAGGTGATATCCGGGCACAGGAAAATGTATAAAGGGATAAGCGCAAACGTTGATTTTTATTCAGGTCTTGTTTACAGGATGCTGGATATACCTCCCGAACTGTTCACACCGCTGTTTGCAGCAGCCAGGGTATCAGGCTGGAGTGCCCACAGGCTGGAAGAGATCGCCAACAGGGGGAAAATAATCAGGCCCGGCTATAAGAGTGTGGCGCCCGAAAAGAAATATGTTAAATTAAATGACCGGTAACAAACTGAAGGATTGAAAGATCGATCAGAATATTACCGTGCGGTCAGTTAAATGACCGGTAAATATTCCCCTTTCGGGGGATTAAAACTCTCCCGGGCTCTTTTTGTATGCGCCGGTCTGCGTAAATATTCCCCTTACGGGGGATTAAAACGGATCAATTCGCAAAATAAGCAGAAGCCCGGCGAAATTGTTGTGCCTCGGGCGTGTTGTAAGTGACTAAAACGGATTAATCCGCATCAAAAAGCGGAAACAGTTTGGAAGGCACATGTGCCTCGTGCATGATCCGGTCCATCTTTTCAACAATGTCAGGATGCCGGTCAGCCACATCGTTCTGTTCGGCTATATCCTCTTCCAGGTTATAAAGTTCAATCGGGGCATTCCTGTTTTCCCGCACATTCAGCCTCACTGCTTTCCATTTTCCCATTCGTACGGCCTGCCTTCCCCCCATCGCATGAAACTCCCAGTAGAGATACTCATGCTCCTGCTGATCACCCCTGCCAAGCAGTGCGGGCACCATCGATATGCCGTCTGTTTGGGGTGGCGGCTGTGAACCGGCCAGCTCGGCGAAGGTAGGCATCATATCCTGAAAGCCGGAAATATGATCGCTTATGCTTCCTGCTTCTATTTGCCCGGGCCACCAGGCGATAGTCGGGACCCGGATACCCCCTTCATAGAGGTCCCTTTTCCCGCCGCGCAGCGGGGCGTTGGAGTTGTGCATGGAGTAGTGGTAACCTCCTTCGGTGTATGAACCGTTATCACTGGTAAAGATGACCAGTGTGTTCTCCGCTAACCCTTTATCCTCAAGCTTATCCAGTATCATCCCCACATGCTGGTCCAGGCGCGTCACCATGGCGGCATATGCAGCCTTCGGCATCGACTGCCGTGTATATCCCCCGAAAGGGTGAGAAGTTTCCTCCTCAAAAATGCTTCCCCCCTCTTCGTCCAGGTACAGGGCCATCGCATCATCGGGAACGGTAAGGGAGGCATGGGGTAGCTGGGTGGGCAGGTAGAGGAAAAACGGCCGGTCGCTGTTCTGATCGATAAAAGAGAGGGCTTCGGCGGTCATGACATCGGCGCTGTACTGCCCCCGCTCAATGGGCGGGCCCGATCCGGGCCTTTCAAAACCCTCCCTTGAAGCATCCTCCGTCACATTACCCTCCAGGTATACCCGTTCGGCAGGCTTTCCATGTTCGACGCTGAAGAGAAATTCAGGATAAAAGAAATGAGATCTCCTCTGGCACAACAGCCCGAAAAACCGGTCGAATCCCTGGTGCGAGGGTGCCCCTTCCGAGTCGGGCGGACCAAGTCCCCATTTGCCGAAGGCCCCGGTGGTATAACCGGCTTCCTGCAAAATCTTTGGAAAGGTTACAGTTGAGTATTGCAGCGGATACTGACCGATGGGCATGATCTCCCTGTTACCCCGTATCGGCGCATGGCCGGTATGCAGGCCGGTCATCAGCACTGCCCTGGAGGGGGCGCTGACGGTACTGCCGGCATAGTGCCGGGTAAAGCGCATACCTTCCCGGGCCATCCTGTCCAGGTTGGGCGTCATAATATTTTCCTGCCCGTAGCTTCCCAGGTCGCCGTATCCCAGATCGTCGGCAAGAATATATATGATGTTGGGTTTTTCAGGTTCACGTGGGGCTCTTTCAGGTGGCGCCTCACATCCACCGGTAAATATGCCCAGCATAATGGCTGCTCCCGGCAGAGTCGATTCAATATGGATTCTGTTCATATAAACCTCCGGTTTTTCAATGAGTATTCTCTTTCTCCTGCTGTATTGAAAAAATTAATCTTTATCTCCTCTGAAGAAGTTGCATTTATCAGTTGAGCTTAGATTTTACCTCAGTTTCAAATATAAGGGACATTTATTAAACGGCATACAGGTGGATGAAAAATTTGTTGAAGGTAACCGTTCCGAATTTGGCATCCTGGATCCTGCTCAGAAAATATAGGTAATACCAAAGGCAGCACTCAGTATATACCGCTGAATGGTATAGCCGTCGTTTATACCAAACTCAAATGTTGAAACATCATTGTGCGATTCAACAGAGAGAACAGGAGGCATATAGATGGTGGCATTCCAGTTCAGGGCAAACCGGTAGGCCAGTCCGGGACGTAAATTAAAGCCTACCGAGGTTGAAGAGGGCAGGGAAGAGCCGTCATAATCCTTGCCGCCATAAAAATTCAGGGGCAGTTCACCCTGCGCGAAAAGGTCTATAGTTCCGGGATCCCCCAAAGAATAGCGTACAAATGGAGCAATCATTATCCGGCTTTCTCTTCTTGTATCATCAGCACGGCCCGTCCGGTCGATGTCGAAGCCAAGCTGTCCCCCCACAGCCCAGGGCCGGTCAATATGATATCCGACTTCGGGAATCAGGGTAAAAGATGCTTCGCTGTCACGATTGTGATCAGTACCCGATAATTGCAGGGTACCGGATAGCCACATGAAGTTTTCCTGTGCTGTTGCGGAAAAAATCATTGCTGTTGATATTAGTGCGGTTAATAATATTTTTTTCATTGCAGTGGATTTTATGATTTTTAAATAATGCCCATAAAACTAACAAAAATATTACATTAATTTTTCATGCTAATAAAACAGGTTAATCAAGTTAATATTCAATTAATTATGTTTAGCAAGTAATTCATGTTCGGCATTTCAAACGGATGAATGTCACATCAGCTTTTTTTTCAAAATGATAAGTCAATTGCATGTGAGATCGACCGCAGGTCAATCCCCTTGCTTTATTCATTGCATTTTGTGTTACAAAGTATCATGGGGATTCATCCGAATAAAGTATAGTTATCAATTTATTTAACAATATGTTACAAATTCATTATACGGATAATCTGCTTTTCAATCCATGGAACGCCCATGCTTTATACATTATATTTTGTGAGCGTCAGCTCATGGGGATTCATCCGAATAAAGTATAGTTATCAATTTATTTAACAATATGTTACAAATTCATTATACGGATAATCTGCTTTTCAA
>PXAP01000119.1 GCA_003567115.1 Bacteroidota bacterium | reverse complement strand
ATGCTGGTGCCGGCACCACCCTGGATTGAGGGAACTATAAAATGATCAAAATATTTTCCTGCAGCGACCTCATTTGCAGTAAGTTCCATTTTTTCAAGGATGTCCTCCCTTATCGGCCTGACGGCTCCCGGTATTTTGCCGAATTTTCCTGCAGCGGCTTTTATGAATGCTCCATAGGTGCGGTAGCAGGCCAGCTTGGTGAGTCCGGCAGTCCGGTACCATTCCCGGTGGAATCCCGATTTGTATGGAAAATTTTCGCAGGCCCTGAGAGAATGGATGCCGTACAGGGAATCTTCGGGTATCTCTTTTTCGCCCAGAAAATCTTTTTCACTCCTCATGTCTGAATGCCTTTGATTAATAAGAGGTTAAGTTAAGCTTTGCCGGTTTTCGCCCTAACCGGCAGGGTCGATTATCCCTGATTTGCGCCTGGCATATGCCGGGATCTTGCCTTAAAGCGCTATTTAGAGATAGGCTGGGAATAGGCAATCACATCTTTACCTGTTATCTCTTTGTCACACAGTATTATAAGTCTTTCAAGCACATTCCTGAACTCCCTGATATTTCCTGTCCACTCAATTTTCTGCATCTCTTTTATTGCATCCCCGGTGATGATCTTTTTCGGCATGCCATAGTCACTGCATATCTCATTATTAAAATGTTCTGCCAGCAGGGGAATATCTTCAAGCCTTTCGTTAAGTCTGGGAACATTAATAATTATTACACTGAGGCGGTGATAAAGGTCCTCCCGGAAACGGTGGGCTTTAATTTCTTCTTTCATGTTTTTGTTGGTGGCAGCAATTATTCTCACATCTACCTTTATGTCTTTGTCGCTTCCCACCGGAGAAAGCTTGTTTTCCTGGAGCACTCTTAAAACTTTGGACTGTGCAGGCAGACTCATATCTCCTACTTCGTCAAGAAAAATGGTCCCTTTGTTTGCCTGTTCAAATTTTCCTTTCCTCTCTTTGTGGGCAGAGGTAAAAGCCCCCTTTTCATGTCCGAAAAGCTCACTTTCGATAAGTTCTGACGGTATGGCTGCACAATTGACCTCAATGAATGGCTGGGATGCACGGGGACTCTTTTCATGAAGCCACCTTGCCACCAGCTCCTTTCCTGTTCCGTTTTTACCGGTTATCAGCACCCGTGCATCTGTAGGAGCTACCCGGTCTATCATCTCCTTTACTTTTTTCATTGCCGGAGACTCACCGACCATATCATATGTTTTACTGACCTTTCTTTTAAGTACTTTTGTCTCGGTTATAAGATGAGACTTATCCAGTGCATTCCTGATGGTTATTAGCATCCGGTTAAGGTCAAGCGGCTTTTCTATGAAATCGAAGGCACCCTTCTTGATTGCCTCCACTGCCGTATCGATGTTTCCATGACCGGAGATCATTATTACCGGGATATCGGGGGCCTCTTCAACAATTCTATCGAGCACTTCAATGCCGTCCAAACCGGGCATCTTAATGTCAAGCAGGACAACATCATACTGGTTTTTTCCGAAAAGCTCCAGTCCCTCATCCCCGTCGGCCGAAACGTCAACATTATGCTTTTCATATTCGAGAACCTCCTGGAGAGTGTTTCTTATGCTTTTTTCATCGTCAACAACAAGGATGTTTGCCATATTATATGTGAGGATTATTAACTGTTATATCTGAGCCATTTCCAGATTTCACGGTAATTAACCTTCTTCCCGTACATCAGTATGCCGGTGCGGTATATCCTGCCTGCCAGCCATGTTGTAAAGATAAAGGCGGCAATGAGAAGGCCTGCCGAAAGCATTACTTCCCATACGGGAATGCCAAAAGGAATCCGGGCCATCATTATTACAGGAGATGTCAGAGGTATCATGGAAAACCAGAAGGCAACAGCTCCTTCGGGATTCATAATGGCATTCATCATAACAATAATCGACAGAATCAGGGGAATGGTAATGGGAAGCATAAATTGCTGGGTGTCGGTTTCACTGTCCACCGCCGAACCAATTGCAGCAAAAAGGGATGCATAAAGCAGATACCCTCCAAGAAAATAAAACAGGAAAGTTCCCAGCATTACACCAAAATTGATTGCAGAGATCGAAGCAAATACCTCCATGAATTTGTCATGACTGTCATTTTCAATTGGCTCGGAGGGCTGCAGTGTGCTTGAGGAAAAAATATCTTCCGCAACGATGGTTTCAGAGGAGGGTGTTCCCAGATCGGAAAAGAAAATCTGCTGTCCCATGATTATAAGCGTAGCACTTAAGATAACCCATAAAAGGAACTGGGTCAGTCCCACCAATCCTATACCAACTATCTTGCCCAGCATAAGCTGAAAAGGCTTTACCGATGAAACGATTATCTCAATAACCCGGCTTGACTTTTCTTCAATCACACCTCTCATAACCTGGGCACCGAAAAGAAAAATGAAGAAGTATATCAAAAAGCCTCCGAGATATCCCACTATCATTGCCAGTTCAGAGTGGCTTTCCTTTTCACCCCCGTCATCCTGCCAAATAATTGTACGGATATTTACACTTGTTTTGATGGAAGAAAGTATGTCGTCAATATTTTCAATTTCCCAGGCGGCGAGTTTTTGCCGTTCAAGCTCTTTTTCAAGGGCATTTGCTATATGCATTCTTATGTTGAGGCTGGGCTGCCGGTCCGACATGAGCTGGACTGCCGAAGGGGTGCTGGCAACAATATGTGCTATATAAAGCACAGCGTAGTAAGGGGCCTCATCAAAATCTTCTCTCAAATGTTCAACACTTGTATTTTCAAGGTATTCAAATTTGAGATATTCGGTTTCCGGGATTTTGTCTATAAACAGTTTTGAGCTGTCAATAACCGCGATTATTCGCTCTTCCCTGTCCTCCATTGTGGCAAACCAGGCCGGGCCAATTACTATGGCCGCAAACAGAATGGGGCCTAACAACGTCATTATTATAAATGTCTTTTTTCTGACTCTTGAAAGGTATTCTCTCGCTATAATCAGCAAGCTCTTATTCTGCATTTTATAATGATTTAATTAACTGTCTGCCGTTCTTTGTTTACAAGGTCAATAAATATATCGTTCATACCGGGTATTTCTTCGGTAAATGATGTAATATGAAAATGGGGCAGAAGCAGGCTGATAAGTGCATTATCGGTGCTTTTACGGTGAAGCTTGATCCTGGCCGTATGTTCTGAAGAAGAACTTTTCATGTCAAGGACCTCATAATCATCATTCAGTATATCATGCAGTTTTTCCGGATCACCCTGGAAACTGATGCGGTAAATATCAAGCTTGAACTGGTCTCTTATACCGGCCACGGGGCCGCTGATAATTACCCTTGCATTGTTGATAAGGGTAATATGATCGCAAAGTTCCTCAACCGATCCCATATTGTGGGTGGAAAATATAATTGTGGCTCCGCGTTCGCGAAGGCTGGTAATTTCATTTTTCAGCAGATTGGTATTTATGGGATCGAATCCGCTGAAGGGTTCATCAAAAATCAGCAGTTCAGGCTCATGCAGGATAGTGATTATGAATTGGATTTTCTGTTGCATGCCCTTGGAAAGTTCCTCTACCTTTTTGTCCCACCAGGCTGTTATCTCAAATTTCTCAAACCAGTATTTTAACCGCTTCATGGCCTCTTTTTTATCCAGCCCCTTTAGCCGGCCGAAATAGAGTGCCTGTTCTCCCACCTTCATCTTCTTGTACAGCCCCCTCTCTTCCGGCATGTATCCTATAAGCTGGATATCATCTGAACGCAGTTTGCGGCCATTTAGCAGAATTTCACCCGTATCGGGGGCCAGTATCTGGTTTACAATACGTATCAGGGTGGTTTTACCCGCACCGTTTGGTCCCAGTAATCCGTAGATGCTTTTTTCGGGCACTGATATGGTGACTTTGTCAAGTGCCTGGTGGTTTGCAAAGTTCTTTGTTACATTTCTGGCTGCAAATAACTCCATTATGATGGTTTTGTAATAGTACCTGCACTCCTTTTAGTTAATGAACAAACTTAATTAATTTATTGCTATTCAAAATAACTTTTCATCCGTTCAAAGAAGTTTTTATCCTCTTTGCTCGGACGCGGGGTGAAGTTGTCCGATTCCTTGAATTTTTTAACAGTTTGTGATTCCTCACTGGAAAGATTTTTGGGTACCCATACGCTTATGTTAACCAGGATGTCTCCCTTGCCGTAACCGTTAATATCGGGCAGACCTTTACCCCGCAGGCGCAAAATTTTTCCGGGCTGGGTACCGGGTTCCACCTTTATTTTGACCTTCCCCTCAATGGTTGGTATTTCAACCGGCACTCCCAGTGCGGCATCGGGAAAACTCAGATATAAATAGTATATCAGGTCAGTGCCGTCACGGATCAGTTCAGGATGTTTTTCTTCCTCAATGACCACAATCAGATCTCCGCTAACACCACCTCTTCTCGGGGCATTGCCCTTGCCGCTGACCGACATTTGCATTCCTTCGGCAACACCTGCAGGTATACTGAGCTTAACTGTCTCGGAATCTTTCACAATACCTTCACCGTAACATGAAGTACATTTGCGGGTAATGGTTTTCCCTTCGCCTCCGCAGGCGGGACAGATGGAGGTGGACTGCATCTGCCCCAGAAAAGGGTTGGATATTCTGGTTACCTGTCCTGTCCCGTGGCAGGTGGAACAATCGCTGAAAGCAGTTCCGTTCTGGGCACCTGTGTTGTCACAGGCTTTGCAGGATACGTATTTATTCACCCTGATGTTTTTTTCAGCACCCCGGGCAATATCTTTCAGGTTCAGTTTTACCTTTATCCTGAGGTTGGAACCCTTGTTGACCCTTCGGCCTGCCCGTTCGCCGGAAAAACCTCCGAAACCCCCTCCGAATCCGCCTCCGAATATATCACCGAAGTGGCTGAATATATCTTCAACTGTCATGCCGCCGCCTCCGAACCCGCCTGCAGCATTTTCAACACCTGCATGCCCGTATTGATCGTAACGGGCTCTTTTCTGCTCATTACCAAGAATTTCATAGGCTTCTGCAGCATCCTTAAACTTTGCCTCGGCAGTGGGATTGCCGGGATTTTTGTCGGGATGGTGCTGCAGAGCTTTTTTCCTGTAGGCTGATTTAATTTCTGCCTGCGTAGCGTCGCGTTTTACTTCAAGTATCTGGTAATAATCTTTTTTAGCCATTAATGCCTGCCTCTTTTTTTTAGCTCATTATAAATTTCAATCTACTCACCGACAACAACTTTTGCATACCTGATGACCTTATCATGAAGCAGGTATCCTTTTTCAATCACATCAACTATTTTGCCCTTATCTTTTTTGGAAGTGACCGGTATTTTTGTTACTGCTTCGTGCAAATCGGTGTCAAAATCAGCACCCATAGCCTGGATTTCCCTGATGCCTTTCTGTTTAAGAAATTCTTTGAACTTAACATTGATCAGTTCAACACCTTTTTTTAACGCATCTATGTCCTCGACATTGTTCATGGATTCGACTGCGCGTTCAAGATCGTCAATTACCGGCAGCAGGTCTGACAGGATATTTTCTCCCGCCAGTTTTGTAAGTTCGGCTTTTTCTCTCAGGGTACGTTTGCGGTAATTATCAAATTCAGCTGCAAGTCTGAGATATTTATTTTCACTGGCCCTGAGCTTCTCTTCGAGGACCGCAATAGTGTCATCAGT
>PXAP01000038.1 GCA_003567115.1 Bacteroidota bacterium | reverse complement strand
CCGATAATTATCCTTATCTCATCACTTTCAAGCAGAAGCCTGACAATCTGGTCAGCCGGTCCTTTGCCCGGCACGTAATTCTGAGTGTATTCATTGAGTATTTTTGAAACTTTGCTCAGTGTCAGGATGCCTTCCGTTACCAGGTCAATACCCTCCATATATGATAACGGGGGGATGTCGGGATCATGGAAATCAAGGGTTTCAGTTATCTCCACACCGAGTTCACGGGCAACAATATCGCCGGTAGTGCCGCCCGAAAGAATTTTTTTGCCCCTGAACTCCTTTACTTTTGCCGCAAGCTTGCTGTCATTTTCTTCTTCGAACGGGGGACCGCTGCAAAGTAATAACTTTCTGGGCTCGCGAAAATAAATAACGGCACAGGAGGCGTCATCCCGGGCATTGTAATTGTCATTTTTAACGGCAGCGTTAAGTATCCTTGTGGCCAGCTTCCGGGCCGAGATATCAGGCTCCTGCTTAATGATACCGATAATGAAATCCTGAACATTATCCCACCCCCAGCCAAACGGGTATTTTCTTGAGCCCATGCCGGACTGGGTGATGCCGTCTGAGCAGAAGATGATCCTGTCCTCCTTGCGGGGATGCAGATGACAGCTTTTAATCTCCTTACCATTGTTTTTTTCTGAGCTCAGGGTCAGGTAATTCCATTCGGCCTTAAGCGGATTGTCTCCTCTTGTCAGGAATGAACGGGGGTTATCATATTCCAGTATGTTTGTTCCGGCATACATTTCTATATCTATGGCAGTGAATGTGGAATAGCTGATTTTACGCTGGCTGCAGACCGGCAGGGTGTTCATTATGATCTCAGCTATGCGGGTTACATCCTTGTGCTCCCTGGTAAAATTTATTGCCATTGTTGCTGTAAGGGTGGCCAGGATGTTGGCTTTAACCCCGTGTCCCATACCATCGGAAAGTACTGAAATAATCCTGTTCTCCTCTTTAATCCTGCGTGAAAGAAAAACATCTCCGCAAATTCTTTCCTTCCCGTGATTTTTTTGCTGGTATCCAACCTCAACATAGAAATTATTGTCCATCTTTCCCGGGTTTTTCAGGCATTTTGTATGATTCTATAATACTGTTGAGCATGGCTTCGGTTTCTGATGCCCCTTCTCCCAGAAGGAATCCTATGTTCTGGACCAGTTCGAGGTTTTTGTCTATTACATCGGTAACCCTTTTGACAACCTCTTCTTTACGCACCTCCGGAACATAAAGATCCCTTATGACGGCTCCGACAATTTTGTTCTTCCGGATGGTGAATATTGATACATTATAGAGAATTTCATTGAAATGTACATCCCGGTTTATTATGTTGTCGTCGTGCCCCAGGACATAAGAGAAAAGGTTGTGGAAATTGTAGGGCAGAAGGGTTTTAAGATCGGCACCCTCCAGTCCGGGAATCACATCCTCTATCATTCGCGCCTCCTCGTCCAGAATATTTATGAAACTTTTGTTGGCCTGTATAACTTTTAGTTCGTTATCTACCAGTACAACACTTGATGGCAGTTTCTCCAGCATGGTCCGCGTTGTTTCAAAGGACTCCCGTGCGAGCTGCTGGTCACGCCTTGCGTTTTTTTCCGATTTTTTAAGGGCTTCCTGGGTCTCGGCCAGTTTCTGGTTGGTTTCCCTGAGGGTTTTTATATAGTCATAACGGTTTTTGAGGGTGAAGGTGAGGCACATCTCCGTTTTAGCCAGTCCCCGTGCCACTGCAATGGCAAAATCCGTGCATGAAGTGTATCCACAGGAGGCGCAGCCAATTTCATCAGCATTGCCTTCCTTACCTATCACCTGCAGTATCTCCTGTATCTTCTCTTCATCGGGGAAAGGCAGGCGCTGGTCATCCTTGCTGAATTTTCTTGAAAGATTGAGAGTGCTGAACTCTTCAATCTCTTTTTCCCACCTCTTAATGTCGAAGTCCGACAGTCTTTTTTTTGCATAGTCGATTACCAGGGCGTGACGTATGTATTTCTCACCTCCCCGTGAGGTGCCGGGTCCCATTATACAGCCCTCATTATAGAACAGGTTGAAATGTTTTTTTATTGAAACTATATGTTTTTCAAATTGTTTTACCGCTTCCAGCATATTATTCCTTCCCTCGGCAGTGATCACATTGCCTGTGAGCAGATGCTGGTCAATACCGGAAGCTTCAAGTATTCCTGTACTGATCGGGTAAAGGGAGCCTTTGTATCCTATGGGAGGATCAAAATCGGAGAACTCCACCTTTTTTTCAGTGATTTTGAATTCTTTGAAAAGTTCCCGAAGCTCGATAAATGTCAGAACTGCATCCACCCTTCCGTCATCCCGGTATTTCCTGCCCTCCTTCTTGGTCTCCACACAGGGCCCGATATATACAACCTTTACATCTTTTCCGTATTTTTTCCTGGTCACTTTTGCAGTGGCTATCATTGGTGATACCAGGGGAGCGAGATTGTCGGTTAGTTCGGGATGGAATTTCTCAATAAACGAAACTACCGACGGGCAATTAGCAGTTATATAATGCTTTCCTTTAAAACCGGCAAATAGCTCCCTGTATTTGCGGGCTACCAGATCAACCCCGAAAGAGGCTTCAAGGACATACTCAAATCCCAGTGCCCTTATCATCTCCACGAATTTCCTGTAGTCGGTTATATCGTGGAATTCGCCCGATATGCTGGGACCGCATATTGCAGCAACTTTGTCTTCAGAGTTTAGCAATGCTTTGGTCTCTTCTTTTGAATCTTTATAGCTGATGGCACCTGAAGGGCATACCTTCAGGCAGTTACCGCAACCTATGCATGCATTATGCATTATCTCGGGATAGTCCTGGTGCGCCTCCACCTTTATGGCATTGACGGGACAACTCCTTACACAGGAATATGAAAGGTTGCATTTATCGGTGTCTATGTTTATCAGGGACATACTTTGATTATTAACCTTATTTTAATTATGAGCCGGTTTATCTTTATATGCATGTAATTAATCCGGTTACCTTTAAAATAGTGATAACAAAAAAGAATAATTATTTATAACCTCATTAATTCATAAATGTTTGCATTTAAATGATAATTTGCACGTTGGTATCTTTATGGCGAACCAATTTCTATTCACAAGATTCAAAGGTTAATGGTAATTTCAAAGTTTATGAACTAATCGGGTTAATGCAATGTATTTTTCAGTAATTCCACTACCTCCTCCGGTTTAACCTGTTCGTAAATTCTGTTTTCAATTTTCAGTACCGGTCCCTTTTCACATTTGTCCAGGCAGCGGCTTCCATGAAAAAAATAGCGGTCTTCCAGGTTGTAATCCTTTAAAAACTTTTTTATAATATCAAGGCATATCTTGTTTCCCCTGGAGAAACATGAGCTGCCAAGACATATAACTATTTCTTTTTTATCGTGCATAGCATTATTATTGTTTTTTATATGTTGGGTGCGGTCTTTGAAAAGCTTTTCAAAATTGGCAAAAACTATAAATTGCAATGTATTTATTTCAAAAACCTTAAAAGTATGCCGTTCCTGGTATTGATGGCAAATTACTCTTTTTATAACGTACTGATTGTTTAAATAAGAACTAAGTTATAAGCAAAAATAGTGTTTTTCTTATGAAAAACCCTGTCTTTATTTATTGTTAATTATATAACAATGTTTGTATAATAACAATAAAGTTTATATAATTGTGTTTTAGAAACAGGTTTTTTATAAACCGTTTTAAGACCAATACTTATGGATGATAGAATTTCTCTGATACTTTCCGGATATCCCAGAGGGCATCGCGATTGTCTTATACCCATATTGCAGGACATCCAGGATCAGTATGGTTATCTGTCCGAGTCCTCTGTCATTGAAGTCGGACAATATCTGGATTTGCCTTCCAGCAAGATTTTCGGACTGGCGAGCTTCTATAACCAGTTTCGTTTTGAACCCAGGGGCCGTTTTCATATATCTCTGTGTAAAGGCACATCCTGTCATGTAGCCGGTGCCTCTGAGATTGCCAGGGAACTGGAAAAGAAATTGAAGATCGGTCCGGGAGAGACCACCAGGGATGGTACATTCAGCCTGGAACTTGTTGCCTGCATGGGAGCATGCCATCTGGCACCGCTTATCAGGGTCAATGATAATTATCATGCAAAGCTTAGTTCCCGAAACATTAAGGGTATAATAGATTCATACATAGAGGGGAGGAATAAATATGACTGAAAAAGCTCATATGCCAATCGAAAAGGATTACCTTGTGAAAAATGTTCTGATGAACGAATCGGTAGATCTTCCCCCTGATGTGGAAAAGAACCTCAGGTTAGTCAGCAGGGAAAAAGTTAAATATCCTGCAGTTTTTGTCGGAACCGGGAGCTGCGGATTGATATCCGGTGCAGGTGATACTGTTGGTGAAATACATAATTATCTATCCGCGAGAAACATTAAGGCCGATGTTGTAGAGACCGGTTGTACGGGATACTGCTCTATGGAACCTGTTGTTGAAGTCCAGTTGCCGGGTAAAGCAAGGGTGGCATTCAGGCATGTAACTGCCGAAAAGGTTCCTTTCATACTTGACGGGATGTTTAACAGTATTGTTCCCGGTGAACATGCACTGGGGCAGCATCAAAGCACCTCGCTCGAATTATGGAAGGATGTTCCCTTTACAGAGGAACTGCCGTTTTTCTCCCTTCAATACAGAAACATCATGAAAAACTGGGGCCGTATCAGTCCCCTCTCCATTGAAGAATACATAGCAACAGGAGGTTACAGGTCATATGTTAAAACTATCCGTAACTATACACATGAGGAGGTGTGCGATATAATAGAACAAAGCGGTCTTCAGGGCAGGGGAGGAGGAGGTTTCCTCACCGGGAAAAAGTGGAAGGTTGCCCATGCTGTGGCAGCAGATCAGCGTTACCTGCTATGCAATGCAGATGAAAGTGATCCCGGTGGTTTTGCCAACAGGGCCATGATTGAAAGTGATCCTCATCGTCTTATCGAGGGTATTATTATGGCAGCATATGCAATCGGAACATCAAAAGCCTATATTTACATCCGCTATTCCTATGAGACCGCAATAGAACGGTTGGTGAAAGCCATTGACCAGGCCAGGGATTACGGTCTTCTTGGCCATAATGTTTACGGCAGCGGGTTCAATATTGATGTTAATGTAAAAAAAGGCCCGGGTGCGTTTGTGTGCGGAGAAGAGACGGCAATGATAAGCAGTATTGAAGGTAAACGTGGAATGCCACAGCCCAAGCCTCCCTATCCTGCTGTTTATGGCTTATTTGGCAAGCCTACCGTTGTAAACAACGTGGAAACCCTATCAAATATTCCGGCTATTTTTGAAAACGGACCGGACTGGTTTAAGTCGATTGGCAATGAGACAGGCAGAGGAACCAAAATGCTTGTTATTTCAGGAAAGGTTGTCAATCAGGGTATAATAGAGGTTCCTCTCGGCACTAAAGTAAAGGAATTGATATTTGGTGCCGGGCAGGGAGTTACGGGCAAAAAAAATTTTAAGGCTGTTCAGATCGGCGGGCCATCCGGAGGTTTTCTCACATCTGAAAACATTGATATTCCATACGATTTTGACTCACTGGCTGCTGAAGGTGTTTACATGGGATCGGGAGGAATGGTTGTTCTTGATGAGGATTGCTGTATAATTGATACGGTGAAATACTTTATGGATTTTATACAGAAAGAGAGTT
>PXAP01000004.1 GCA_003567115.1 Bacteroidota bacterium | reverse complement strand
CAGGGCAACATTGAACCATTTCTTTGCCTGCTGGATTTTTTCGGTGATTTTGGGAAGATAGGTTATTTTCAGTGGTGTACCATACTGTTTAATAACATCCATAAGCGGGATGTTGTTAAAATATAATTCATTTTCCTCTACCTTGAACTCCTTTTGTGGGAAATCAAAGGTTTGTCCGATAAGGTCAATATATTTATTTTTCATTGCACACGATTATAATTTGTGAGAAATGGGTCTGCAAATATATTAAAATCTCAAAAAAGTATTAATGTAAGAAATGCGGATAAATAAAAATAAAACAAAGTAACCTTGCCGGATATTGTTTCTGGTTCTGTTTTAACAGCTTTAGATTTTAATTATAGTTGTCATCAGGAGGTGTAAAAGTTTCTGTTTTTTAACCAAACATTTATCTTGTAAAAAAGTCAGAGTTTTTTAAAAATTAACAAAATTCTGACTTACATGATGAACCGCTTCGCTTTAACATAAAAATTTTTTCATCCGTCTGTGTATAAATTGGCTGAAAAAATTTCATGTTTATTTTATCAAATGTTTAAATGAAACAGAGCGCATATCATTGTATATATAACCAGCATATCGGTTATTAATCAGGGCATAATCAAATAATTATATCAAATTAGTATCTTTGTGCCGGTAAATCAAAAACCATAAAATATGGCTGAAAGGTCCCGTTATGATCAAAGAGGTGTATCAGCTTCAAAAGAAGATGTTCACCATGCAATAACCAATATTGACAAGGGGTTGTTTCCCGCTGCTTTCTGCAAGGTTGTACCAGATATACTGGGCGGGGACAGGGAATATTGCAACATAATGCATGCTGATGGTGCCGGCACCAAATCTTCGCTTGCATATGTTTACTGGAAGGAAACAGGAGATATTTCGGTTTGGAAAGGAATAGCTCAGGATGCAATTGTAATGAACCTGGACGATCTTCTTTGTGCCGGTGCTACGGACAATATAATTCTCTCCTCAACCATAGGCAGAAACAAGAATCTGATACCCGGCGAGGTTATTGCCGCAATAATAGATGGCACCGAAGAGTTTCTTAGTGATATGCGTGATCTGGGCATAGGTATATATTCAACCGGGGGAGAGACCGCCGATGCAGGCGACCTGGTACGTACCATTATTGTTGATTCGACCGTCACAAGCAGAATGAAACGGGCAGATATAATTTCCAATGATGGAATATCCGATGGAGATGTCATAGTGGGACTTTCTTCTTCCGGTAAGGCAAACTATGAGAAACAGTATAACAGCGGTATGGGGAGTAACGGACTTACCTCTGCCAGACATGATGTTTTCGGATCTTATCTTGCCATGAAGTACCCGGAGAGTTTTGATCCGGCTGTTCCGGCAGATCTGATTTACAGCGGCTCTATGAAACTGACCGACAGGATCGGGGATAGCGGGCTTGATACCGGGAGACTCTTATTGTCGCCTACCCGAACCTATGCCCCTGTAATAATGAAGGTTTTGCGGCATCATCGCTGTAATATCCATGGAATGATCCACTGTAGCGGAGGAGGGCAGACCAAGGTAATGAACTTTGTGGACAGTCTGCATATTGTAAAAGACAATATGTTTGATATTCCCTTGCTTTTCCAGGTCATACAGGAGCAATCAGGTACTTCATGGAATGAGATGTACAGGGTTTTTAATATGGGCCACAGGTTTGAGTTATATGTACCGCCGGCAGTTGCCGGTGAAATTATTGATATTTCTGAAAGTTTTGGAGTAGCTGCCCGCATAGTGGGGCATTGTGAGGCCGCAGAGACAAAAAAACTTACCATTAAGACCGGTTACGGTGAGTTTGCTTACCGGTAGTTAACCGGGATAGCCATTGCCGGGGAGTGGAATAACTTTTATAATTTTACAGATAATATTATTTATGGATAATAACAGTATTTTAGAAAAACTCGAGGGAATCAGGCTCAGGTTTGAAGAGGTTGAGCAGTTGCTTGCAGATCCGGCCGTTGCAAACGATATGCAGCGCTATATTAAGCTTAACAAGGAGTATCGTGACCTGGAACCCCTGATCAATACTTACCGGGAATATAAAAATGTTCTGAGCAATATTGATTCTGCAAAGGCGATTCTACACAGTGAGAAGGATGAGGAGATGCGTGAGATGGCCAGGATGGAACTTGAAGATCTACAGAAGAATATTGTCTCTATGGAAGAGAAAATTCGTCTTTTGCTTCTTCCTGAAGATCCGGAGGACGGGAAAAATGCCATTGTAGAAATAAGGGCAGGTACCGGAGGAGATGAGGCAAGTATTTTTGCCGGTGACCTTTTCAGGATGTACAGTAAATTCTGTGAAACCAAAAAATGGAAGCTGGAAGTTACCAATCATAATGAGGGTACTGCCGGAGGATATAAGGAGATTGTATTCAATGTAAGCGGGCAGGGGGTCTACGGCATAATGAAATACGAATCGGGCGTACACAGGGTGCAGAGGGTTCCGCAGACTGAAACGCAGGGCAGGGTGCATACCTCTGCTGCTACGGTGGCTGTTCTTCCGGAAGCTGAAGAGTTTGATATTGAGATCAGGTCAGATGATATAAGAAAGGATACATTCTGTTCATCAGGTCCTGGCGGACAATCGGTCAATACAACCTATTCGGCTGTCAGACTGACACATATTCCCAGCGGCATGGTAGTTACCTGCCAGGACCAGAAATCGCAGCTCAAGAATCTTGACAAGGCAATGACCGAACTGAGGAGCCGGTTGTACAACCTGGAATACCAGAAGTATATTGATGAGATATCGTCAAAAAGGAAGACAATGGTTTCTACGGGCGACAGGTCTGCAAAGATAAGGACATACAACTACCAGCAGGGCAGAGTTACCGATCACCGCATAAATCTTACATTGTATAATCTTTCAGCCGTTCTTGACGGGGATCTTGAAGGGTTGATTGAAAAGCTTCAGATGGCTGAAAACGCTGAGCGCATGAAAGTAAGCAGCATTTAATATCCGTGATAAGTCACAGATGAATTGTTAAATTCAATGGTATGTCTTATGGATGCAGACAATCTATTCGAAAAAATCCGTGAAAAGCAAAGCTTTTTATGTATCGGACTTGACCCCGATACTTCAAAATTTCCAGATAACGTTCTTGAGACCGATGATCCGGTATATGAATTTAACAAGAAGATTGTAGATGCGACTCATGAATATGCCGTAGCATACAAACCTAACATTGCTTTTTATGAGGCACTTGGGTCAGGCGGGTGGTGGAGTCTTGAAAAGACCATTGAATATATCAGGAAAAAACATCCTGAAATCTTTCTGATTGCAGATGCAAAAAGAGGAGATACCGGCAACACATCCAAAAGATATGCCACAGCCTGGTTTGAAAACTATGGTTTTGACGCCTTAACCGTCGCACCCTATATGGGGGAAGATTCTGTCAGACCCTTCCTGGATCATAAAGGAAAATGGGCAATACTTCTGGCAGTTACATCCAATCCGGGGGCGTCAGATTTTCAGATTACAAAGGAGGCTGGAACCGGATTTTATCTTTTTGAAAAAGTTGTTAAAGCGGCTTCCACCTGGGGAACAAGTGACAATCTGATGTTCGTTGTCGGTGCAACACAGCCGGAAATGATCAGCAGGATACGCGCCATTGTCCCCGGCCACTTCCTCCTGGTGCCCGGAATCGGCATACAGGGAGGGAACCTGGCTGCCGTGGCAGAGCATGGATTGAATGAGCGGTGCGGCCTGCTGGTAAATTCTTCAAGGGCAATTATTCATGCAGATGAAAGCAATGAATTTGATCTTGCTGCCAGGGAGAAAGCTTCACAGATTCAAAAAGAGATGTCTTTTCTTCTGGCAGAACGCCATTCTATTTGAATACCTTACCATGAATTTCCGGAGGCTTTTCCCCTCTTATACATGTACGCCTTCCAGATAGATTTTTGCCAGGCATCTCCTTTATTTTTACTGTGGCCTTGATCATTCAGGTTGCTTATCCTCATAATTTGCCGGGGGCCTTGATTTTATCCTTTAAGTGTTTTATCTTTATTTAAGTAACCAATTAACTGCAGAATGACCGAGGATTTTCTTCATTATATCTGGAAAAACGGGCTCCATAATCCTATGCTGATCAATGGAAGCGATGGCGGTAATATTGAGGTGCTCAGCAGGGGAGAACCTAACAGTAATGCAGGCCCGGACTTTTTCAACGCGATGATCAAAATTGGCGGTATGGTCCTTGCCGGAAATATAGAGATACACATAAACAGCTCGGACTGGTACAGGCATGGACATCACAGGGACAGGGCCTATGACAATGTGATACTTCAGCTTGTTTTGAACAGGGATGAAGAAGTGAGGCGGACAACCGGTGAAATCATACCAACAGCCGTGCTCTCATTTGACAGCAGGTTGGAGGAAAATTACCGCCAGCTTCTTATGAATGAATTCTGGATAGCCTGCCAGGAGCACATAAACCTGGTTAACCCGGCTTTTTTTATGCAATGGCTTGATAAAATGGCAATAATAAGACTGGAACAGAAAGCACATCTGATAGGGGAGATAAGGCATTACAACAGTAACTGCTGGGAAGAGACCTTTTACCAGCAGCTTGCACGTAATTTCGGATTCAGGTTAAACGGCGGAGCATTTGAGATGCTTGCCAGATCGCTGCCTTATAAACGTTTGCTCAGGCACAGGGACTCTCTTTTTCAGCTTGAGGCGATACTCTTCGGGCAGGCAGGGATGCTGAACAGGGAAGAGAGATCGTCCGTAAGTAATGCGGATGATGAGTATTTTGAGGCTCTTAAAAAGGAGTACAGTTTTCTTAAGAACAAATACAGGTTAAAACCTCTTGAAAGTCATCTGTGGAAATTTCTCCGGCTTCGCCCCGCCAATTTTCCCACTGTCCGGCTGGCCCAGTTTGCCGCTTTCATATATAACAAGCCCTCCCTGTTTTCGGCAGTTCTTGAATGCCGTGACCTTAAAACCCTTTCTGCTATATTCAGGGTTTCAGCCTCGGAATACTGGGACAATCACTTCCTGTTTAACAAGGCTTCGGGGAAGTTCCCGAAAAGCCTGGGTGTTTTTGCAATCCGGTCGTTGATAATCAATACCGTTGTGCCGGTACTCTATTACTATGGTAAGCGAAGACAAATTACAGACTACAGTAAGAGGGCCCTTGATTTTTTGATGGAACTTCCTCCTGAAAACAACTCCATAATAAACCGATGGAAAATTCTGGGTTTTAAGTCCAGGAACGCTTTCCATTCCCAGGCCCTTTTGCAGCTGAAGAATGAGTTTTGTTCCTACAGGCGCTGCCTTGATTGCAGCATAGGCAGCCATGTTATAAATATTTAGGTGAAGACTGTTTTTTGAAGGCATACAAATCGGATGATGTTAATGAGATAATTGCTTTGATTAAAATGTGTGTCTTCATTCAAAGGGCGGGAGCAATTTTTTATTTTTGAATATTTTATTGAATTTTGCAAAAAATGGATTATTTTTGCAGGTCTTAAAATATGAATTCAAAGCGGGTTTCTATAAAGATAAGATAAAATAAACCATATGAAATTTATCCTTGTAATAATTGGATAATTAATACCATTTACTTGTAAAGCAATAGATTAAATATTAACTTGATTAACAGGATTTGTTTGGATGAATGTGATCAAAAAATTTACCGGAAAATGTATCTGACAGCTGAAAAAAAACAGGAAATATTCAAGAAGCACGGTAATATTGCCGAAAATACAGGAAGTGCAGAGGGACAAATTGCCTTGTTTACTTACCGGATCACTCACCTTACCGACCATCTGAAGACCAATCCCAAGGATTTCAGCACCCGGCGTGCGCTGGTCAGACTGGTCGGCAAGCGCAGAAGCCTGCTCGACTATCTGAAGGAAAGGGATATTGAACGCTACCGCGCTATTATAAAGTCACTTAAGCTTAGGAAATAGACAAAAAGGGCGATTTAAATGAATTGCCCTTTTTTGTATTATCTGTAAAATTATTTATACAATTATATTTTTATGTTTAATATTACTGAGAAAACTATAGATCTGGGTGATGGCCGGGCCATCACCCTTGAAACGGGAAGACTTGCCAGACAGGCCGATGGTTCCGTATTACTTAAAATGGGCAGAACCATGATACTGGCAACTGTTGTATCAGCTAAAGAAGCCAGGGAGAATGTTGATTTTATGCCTCTTTCGGTTGAATACAAAGAGAAATTTGCATCCGTAGGGCGTATTCCCGGAGGGTTCCTGAAAAGAGAGGCCAGGCCGGGTGACAATGAGATTCTTATCTGCAGACTGGTGGACCGTGCACTGCGTCCCCTTTTCCCGGACGATTATCATTCCGAAACTTTTGTTACAATAGATCTTATCTCGGCCGATAAAGATACTATGCCTGATTCCCTTGCAGGGCTTGCCGCATCGGCTGCCATTGCGGTTTCAGATATCCCTTTTAACGGTCCTGTATCGGAAGCCCGTATTGCACGGGTTGACGGGAAATTCAAAATAAATCCTACATTTTTAGAGGTTGAAAAGGCTGACATCGACCTGATAATAGGTGCTACCTTTGACAATATACTTATGGTTGAAGGTGAGATGGATGAAGTATCGGAAGATGATATGCTGGAAGCGATGAAACTGGCTCACGAAGCCATTAAGCTACAGTGCAGGGCGCAGGTTGAACTTATGGAAATGGCCGGGAAGACCCGGAAACGTGAGTACTCGCACGAGGTAAATGATGAGGAGTTGCGTGAAAAAATTCGTAATGAATTGTATGACAAGTGCTACCAGGTTGCAAAAAGTTTCCGGGTAAAACATGAGAGATCGGAGGCATTCAGTAAGATCAAGGATGATTTTATTGAATCCCTTCCTGAGGATCCTGAACCCGATGTTGCTCTGATTAGCCGGTATTATCATGAGGTACAGAAAGATGCAGTCAGGAACCTGATGCTTGATGAAAGTGTAAGACTGGACGGCAGGAAATCTGATGATATACGCCCCATAATATGTGAAGTTGATTTCCTTCCCGCTGCGCATGGTTCGGCTCTGTTTACAAGGGGAGAAACACAATCACTTACTACTGTCACCCTGGGTACAAAACTTGATGAAAAGATGGTTGACGAAGTCTTGCGAAAAGGTAAAGACAAATTCGTTCTTCATTATAATTTTCCTCCTTATTCAACCGGTGATGCCAGGCCCATAAGGGGATTATCCCGAAGGGAAGTAGGGCATGGCAACCTTGCCCACCGGGCCCTTAAAGGAATGGTTCCAAATGATACTGAGAATCCATATGCCATAAGGGTGGTTTCGGATATTCTGGAGTCTAACGGATCTTCTTCTATGGCTACTGTATGTGCCGGAAGTATGGCTCTTATGGATGCCGGAATTAAATTCAGAAAACCTGTGTCAGGTATTGCTATGGGATTGATTACCGATACAGCTTTGGGAAAATATGTCATACTTTCAGATATTCTTGGTGATGAGGACCACCTGGGAGATATGGATTTCAAGATTACGGGAACCAGGGACGGGATCACTGCAGCACAGATGGATATTAAAGTAGAAGGGCTTTCATATGAGGTTCTTAAAAAGGCACTTGAACAAGCCCGGGAAGGAAGACTTCATATACTGGACAGGATGATTGATACCATCAGCGAACCGCGTGAGGATCTTAAGCCTCATGCTCCGCGCATTGAACAGATAAAGATACCGAAAGAGATGATAGGAGCCATTATCGGGCCGGGAGGAAAGATCATCCAGGATATTCAGGCAAAATCCGACACAACCGTTATTGTTGAAGAGATTGAGAATTTTGGCTATGTGGATGTGTTTGCTGATAATAAGGATTCCATAGAAGAGGCCATGAACATGATTAAAACCATTATTGCTGTTCCTGAAGTTGGCTCTGTCTACAAAGGAAAAATCAAGAATATCGTTCCATTTGGTGCATTTGTAGAAATATTGCCGGGGAAGGAAGGTCTTCTGCATATATCGGAAATTGACTGGAAAAGAACCAATGCTGTTGAAGATGTGCTTAAAGAAGGTGAAGAGGTCGAGGTTAAGCTTATCGATGTGGACAACAAAACAGGAAAATTAAAGCTTTCCCGTAAAATTCTACTGCCAAGGCCTGAAAGACAGTCAGATAAAAATTAGCGTACCTGTATCCCACATATGCAAAATTTATTCATATTGGCAGCGGCTTGTCCGCTGCTTTTTTATTTGTCAGGCAAAAAAGAGAATCTGTGAGCAGGCATTAAAGAAATATTAATGATTTTTTGCTTTTAATCGTCCATTAGGCATAAATAGTGTTGGTTTGTAAATATTTTTTTTTAAATTTGACTATAAATATTATGATTATTTCAAAATTATAGTAAGTTTGTATCTGTATACTGTTATGGAGATTCAGTGTTATTGATGTAAACCGGAAAAATCACAACATTACGAAAGGCTATCCTTAATCCGGAAGGGCCATGACTTAATAAACATATTTTTGGATAATCCCGGAGCAAATTGACTTTGTGTAATTAAATAAAAATTAAGATTATGAAGAAGACTCGTATTAACCTAGCTTTGTTTGTTTTGGCAATTGTGTTACTAAGTAGCTGTGGTGGTCTGAACAGGATGAGAAATAATGCCGATGACATAATGTATGATGTAACTCCTGAGGTTCTTGAAGCCCATGCCAGCGAAGTGGAAGTCACCATAAGAGGGACTTTCCCCAGTAGATATTTCCACAGAAATGCCATTCTTGAAATTACTCCCGTAATTACATGGGAAGACGGTGAAACAGCCATGAGCAGTATTACCCTTCAGGGAGAAAATGTAACTGATAATTATCAGGTAATTCCAAGAGACGGAGGAAGTTTTACACATACAGATGCAGTTCCTTTTACCCCGGATATGCGTCTTTCGGATCTGGATGTAAGACTTACCGCCGAGCTTCGCGATGATTCAGCGGTTTTTGACCCACGCAAAATAGCCGATGGGGTAATTGCAACCTCAACAATGGTTATAAATGATCCTGAACCGATTAAGCATGACCATAAATTCCAGAGGATCATCCCCGAAACCGCAGAAGCGGCAATCTTTTATGTTATTAACCGCGCAAATGTGCGCCAGAGTGAATTAAGATCAGAAAGGATGGAGGCTTTCAGGGTATTTCTTGCAGAAGCTGTTGATGATGAGCGTATCGATATGAACAGTGCAGGTGTTACTGCATATGCCTCCCCCGACGGGCCAATAGATTTCAATGAAAGACTTGCCGAGCAAAGAAGAGAAACATCCAGCAGGGTTCTGACCAGCGAGCTGAGAAATGTCGATGTTGATATGGGTGAACTGTCATATATTGAAAGGGCTCTCGGAGAGGACTGGGAAGGATTCAGGGAGCTGGTGGAGGCATCAGATATACGGGACAGGAATCTCATAATCCGGGTACTGGAAATGTATGACGATCCTGAAGTCAGGGAACAGGAGATCAGAAATTTAGCGGCTGTATTCGAAGTGTTGGCTGACGAAATACTTCCCCAGCTGCGCCGTTCAATTCTGGCAGTTGATTATGATCAGATTGGATATACGGATCAGGAACTGGTGCAGATTTTTAACCGGACACCCGGAAGACTTAATCTCGAAGAGTTACTCTATACCGCCACTTTACTGGATGATTTCAGCGCCAAATACCGTGCATATCAAACTGCAGCCCAAAATTATCCCGATTGCCACCGGGCTTTCAACAACATGGGGGCTGTTCTGATTGAACTTGACAATATAGCAGCTGCAAAGGATGCTCTGCTGAAAGCACAGGAGATTCTCAATGATGACGCTGTAAAGAATAACCTGGGGGCCGTTGCATTGCGGGAAGGAAATCTTGAAGAAGCGGAAGAGTATCTTACATTGGTTGCCACCCCTACCAGTGAGACCAATTACAACCTGGGTATTTTAGCCATTAAGAAGGGTGAATATTCCGATGCTGCCGGATATCTGGAAAACATGAATGTATTTAATGCTGCCCTGGTTAGGGTTCTTCAGGACGATGAGGATGCTGCATTGAGAATACTCAACAACATTCAGCAGCCTGATGCCAGGGCATATTATCTGCGTGCCGTAATTGGGGCAAGGCAGCAGGATCAAAGTATGGCCTTTGATAATCTGAGGACAGCTGTAAATATGGATGAAAATATGAAAGAGTGTGCCAAAACCGATATGGAGTTTGCGCGCTATTTCCAGGATAATACATTTATTTCCATTGTGGACTAATCCCTAAATCATCAACCTTAAATGAAAGGCTGCCGTGGTTACCGGCAGCCTTTCATGTTTTTTGATCATTAGGTTAATGTTTGGATTAATGGTGTGCATTGATTTAAAGTTAGCTGATTTTAGATTGAGTTAAAAACCCGCATACCTTGAGTGCGGTCCTTTTCCGACGGGGCTTTGCCCGGAAAGCATGGGTGGTTAAAAAATTAGCGGTGCGGAGTAAAACCGGGGTTAAAGCCACCTTTGATCGCGGTAGTCCGGTTTAAGCGAATGTTTTACAATAGTGTTTATAATTTCCGGATTTTATTGTGAAAATCCCATAACACTATGCCTGCACTCACGGCAATATTGAAAGAGTGTTTTGTGCCGTATTGAGGTATCTCAATGCAGATGTCGCTAATGTCAATCACCTCCTGATTTATCCCTCTCACCTCATTGCCGAAAACCATTGCATAGCTGATCTGTTTTTGGGGACAAAATGCAGTGAGTGGTATGCTTACTTCAGTCTGTTCCAGACATACAATATGATAGTTTTTGTTTTTTAATTCGGCAATGGCTTCCGAAGTTTTTTCATAATGTCTCCATTCAACCGATTCGGTGGCCCCAAGGGCAGTTTTATGAATATCCCTGTGAGGGGGTGTTGCAGTGAAACCACAAAGATAAATTGCCTCTACGAGAAAGGCATCTGCAGTCCTGAAAACAGAACCGATATTATTGAGGCTTCTTACATTATCAAGCACAATTGTAAGTGGAATTTTTGCGGCATGTCTGAATGCCTCAACTGTTTTCCTGTCCAGTTCCTTATTGGCAAGTTTTCTACCTGGCATGGATGTGGCAAAGATTCGCCCGAATCAATTTTGATAAGAAAAAAATGAATAATTTTACCGCCGACAAAGATAAAGCCAAATATACTAAAATATGAATTTACATGAGTATCAGGGGAAAATTATATTAAAGAAATATGGTGTTTCCATACCCGAGGGAATTATGGTCGAGTCGCCCGAAGCAGCTCTGGAAGCTGCCAAAAATATTAGAAACAAAACCGGAACCGCCAGCTGGGCCGTAAAGGCACAGATTCATGCCGGAGGAAGGGGAAAAGGGGGCGGGGTGAAAATTGCCAGATCGATGGATGAGGTTTATGAATATGCCACGGATATGCTGGGGATGACCCTTGTAACACATCAAACCGGACCAGCCGGAAAACTGGTTCATAAAGTTTTGGTTGAACAGGGAATATACTATCCCGGAGAAAGTGAGGTTGCTGAGATTTATATGAGTATACTTCTTGACAGACAAACCGGAAGAAATATTATTATTTATTCCACTGAAGGGGGAATGGATATTGAAAATGTTGCTGAAAATACTCCGAATCTTATTTTCAGGGAAGAGATTCACCCCGGTATTGGTTTACAACCCTTTCAGGCAAGAAAAACAGCATTTAACCTTGGTCTGGAAGGCAAAGCCCGGAAAGAAATGACAAGATTCGTTACGGCACTGTATGTTTCTTATATACAGACAGATGCATCATTGATTGAGATAAATCCCGTTTTTAAAACTTCTGATAATCTTATAATGGCTGCCGATTCCAAGGTTGTACTGGATGACAATGCCTTATTCCGTCATTCTGATTATACACAGATGCGGGATATTTCCGAAGAAGATCCTTCCGAGGTTGAAGCCGGAAAATATGGTATCAATTTTATCAAACTTGATGGAAATATTGGTTGTATGGTGAACGGAGCGGGGCTGGCAATGGCCACTATGGATATCATAAAGCTTTCGGGCGGGGATCCCGCCAATTTTCTTGATGTGGGAGGTACGGCAAATGTCAATGCTGTAGAAGCAGGATTCCGTATAATATTGAAAGATGAGAATGTAAAAGCCATCCTGATCAACATATTTGGTGGTATTGTAAGATGTGACCGGGTGGCGCAGGGTATAGTTGATGCATACAGCAGAATTGGAAGTATTCAGGTACCTGTAGTAGTCAGGTTACAGGGAACTAATGCCGCCGAGGCTAAACAGCTTATCGATGAATCGGGTCTGAAGGTCTACTCTGTTGTTTCGTTACAGGAAGCAGCTGAAGTGGTTAAGAAGTTAGTTGCAGGGGGAGCTTTTAGTGCAACATAAAATCCGCGTACTATAGGGCACGGTAATGTCCCGGAGGGGCTTTGCCCGAAAGGCATGTGCGCTAAAAAAATTCGCGGTGCGAAGCAAAAAACGGGGTTAAAGCTAACTTCTCCGGTGGCGGATAGTCCGATTTCAGGGATTTTTACAATAATGACAGAGGTATAATGGAATCAATTTTGTAACGGTTTTTAATAAAATTAGATTATATTTTATAACCGGTTAAATAATTATGGGCTTTTGAATGCGTTTATTCAGTATGATCAAAATATTTCCGATATTAATCATAATTTTGTTCTTCCGGTTTTCTGCCTTTTCCCAGGAGTTGCTTGATGACTCGGTTACCATGAAACATTACGATGTACTTAAGCAGATGATACTGGGTGGTGATACCCTGCTGCATTCGACAATAAAGGAAGTTGAGATATATCCGATGCCTCAGTTTTCCAGCAGAAGAGATTACAGGAGATATCAGAGGCTTGTTCATAACCTGAAAGTAGTATATCCCTATGCTCTTCTGGCTGCTGAAAAACTTGACGAGATGAATGAAACATTCATTGAGCTGGAAACCGAAAGGGAGCGCAGGCGATATGTAAAGCAGGTAGAAAGTGCGCTTATGGAAGAATTTGAGGATGAGCTTAAATCTCTTACCCTTACCCAGGGTCGGTTACTTATTAAATTGATAGACAGGGAAACGGGTAATACTTCTTATGAACTTGTACGGGAACTGAGAGGATCGTTTTCTGCTTTTTTCTGGCAGGCTGTTGCCCGTCTATTCGGCTCAAACCTGAGGACGAAGTTTGATGCCGATGGTGAGGATAAACTGATCGACCAGATACTATATCTTATTGATTCCGGCCAGCTATGAACTAAACATACAAACCCGGCCCGGATTTCTTTTCACAATATTCCCGCGAAAGCGTAAATACAAACTTGATTTACCTGAACCCTGTTCCTGGTTTTTCTTCTATTCAGGCAGTTGTGCGGATACTCTCTCCGTAATCACATTGGAACGGCATACTATAATCATAACTTAAAACAGGCTGCTTTAAACGAGGGTTGTGTTTTGTTTGCTTTCGGATAAAGGGAATGAAATGTTTCACTCCAGCAGTTTTAACATTTCTTTAACAACTGCGTCTGCTCCCTCTGCTATATGTAATATGTTTGCATCCAGCATGTAACAGGGAGATGTTACAAGCTTATATTTCGGATCAACCACTACCTCACCGTGACCGGTCTTTTTATGGGTAGCTCCTGTACTCTCCAAAGCTTGAGCCGTTTCATCGTCAGTGCCTATGGTCAGAACAGGTTTGTCAAGGATTTTGGCCATTATTGCAGGAGAGATACAAAGGGCTCCAACAGGCTTTCCGTCCTGTACCATATCCTTAACTGCTTTTTCTGTTTCGGGATTTACCGTACAATTCACACCCTCAAAAGCAAAGTTTGAAATATTCTTGGCCACTCCAAATCCTCCCGGGAATATTAAAGCATCAAAATCTTTTGATTCGAATTGAGCAAGGTCTTTTATCTTGCCGCGTGCAATCCTTGCCGATTCAACGAGAACGTTTCTGGACTCATTCATTTCAGCACCCGAAATGTGATTTACAACATGATGCTGGGGTATGTCCGGAGCAAATATTTCGTACTCTCCCTGGTTTTTCATTATGGCATAAAGAGTCATCGTTGCTTCATGAATCTCACTGCCGTCAAAAACTCCGCAACCAGCCAGTAAAACTGCAAATTTTTTTTTCTTTTCCATATTATCAGGTTTTTATCGGGTTGATTTTTCAAATCACAATTTATCGAATTGTGAAAATAAAACAAAACTGTTCAGATGCCTTTGCGTTTGAAAATTGTTAAAACCGTAAGTATCAATATTTGAAAATCAACAAAAACAGACATATTTTCCAGGTAAATAATGTCATATCTTAGTCTTTGTATCATCTGATCCACATTTTCCGCGTAACCATATTTGACCTGTCCCCATGAAGTAATTCCGGGTTTTATTTTCAAAAGATGGTTATAGTGAGGTGCCTTATTTACTATCTGGTCAATATAATATTTACGTTCCGGTCTGGGTCCGACAATTGACATATCTCCTTTAAGCACATTTACAAAATTGGGAATTTCATCAAGCCGTGACTTTCTCAAAAAGCGGCCGGGCCCGGTAATTCTGGTGTCATTGCCTGAAGAGAGCTCAGGTCCGTTCTTCTCTGCGTTATTGATCATTGTCCTGAACTTGTAAATCATAAATGGTTTACCGTTTTTTCCGATACGCTCGTGGCTGTATATTGCGGGACCTTTGGAAGTTGATTTTATCCAGATCATTATAAATATTGACACCGGAATTAACAATAAAAGAGCGACTACGGAAAAGATAATGTCAATTACCTGTTTCAGGTTCTTTTGCCAAACCGGCATTAATCTATGGGAGATCCGGATTAGTGGTGTTTCTATTATGGTGTCTATCTTTAACCTGCCGGTTAAAATATCATGCATTCCTGGGATGGCCCTGATTATTAGCCTCTGATGGTTAAGCCTGCCGATAATTCCTTCTATTTTGTCATGGTCGGTCGATTCAATGGCTAATATTACTTCCTCTATCCCGTATTTTGAAATTATTTCATTCAGCCGGTCTGGTCCGCCGAGATGAGGGAGAAACCGGGACATCGGATAGTTTTTGTTTCCGTTAATATTTATAAATCCTTTGAATTTATTGCCTGTTGACCTTATCTGGTTCTTTAGCTCCTTGTAAAGATCAACGGCTTTTATGTCGCTTCCTATTATAAGGGTATTAAAACCTATTCTGCCTTTGCGTATATCCGATATGGTAACGGATGTTATTGTTAATCTCGGAATATAAGAGACCGGGAAATGAATGTATAAAAGAGACATGAAACAATTGAAAAATACCCCGGGTGCACCTTCAATAACATCTGTTGAGATCAGGAACAAAAATATTATCAGGGTTCCCGCCAGTGCTACTGTTATTGATGCACCAAGTTCCTTCAGTCGTGAACGGCGGAATATATCACGATAGAATCCCCAGAAATAATACAATAAAACCCAGAAAAAAGGATATAATAAGACTCCTGTCACAAATAACTGATCTGTTTTACCGGGAATACTTTCTAATATGGTTTTGCCGGGAAGCCGGTTTATAATGAGGGAGTAAAACAACGTCCAGATCAGAAGCGCAGAAAGCATATCGCCGGCAATATATTTACCAATCTGTTTTTTATGATCCATATTGGTCAGGATACCCCCCCTTTTTGAGTGATGTACAGGCTAAGTTCGGCTATTCTGAATATCTCATACAATTCTTTGCCGGTGATATTTTTGCTGATTATCGACTGATAAAAAGTCTCCAGTTCATTATAAAACGCAGGTTCTTTATTGTTATCGAAAGTATGGTTTTCAGTATTAATTATACCGTTTTTATCTGAACGTTCATAAATATACAGTTCCTGCCCGAACATATTAATCTTCAGAAGCATGCTCTTCTGGTAGACTTCGACAGTAAAAGATTCTTTTTCTGTAATATTGGAAAACAGCAGATTGGCAACTGAACCGCTGTCAAAATCAATCCTTGCACTTATCAGGCAGGCAGGTGACAAGCTCACAGGTCGCGGCAAAACCTGAACTTTTTTTATATTAAACGGACTCAGAAACATCAGAGCATCAAGTATTTTAAAGAGGTTTTTGATAACTGCCCCTGTACTGTTGCTGTATTCTGCTTCCGGAAGCATCAGTTTTATTTCCATTAGTGAAGGGTGGGTTATTAATGGCAGGCAGTTAAGCAATGCAGGGTTGGCTCTCTCTGTCTGCTTTGTATGTATTACAGTCTGTGCTTCTTCGCGTAATTTTATCAGTTCTGATATTGCCCGGGGAGGCAGATCGCCGGGATCCAGAAGTATAATATGCCTGGATAGCTTTAATGCTTCGGTAAGCAATTTCATTATACCGGGATTTGCCTTGTTGAATATCAGAACATCATTTTTTTTAAGCAGAACATCTGCCGGTAAAAAAGGTATTTGCCGGACCGGCTTATTATTATGCTCATACTCATTATCCGGATAAAAGCAACCGGTTACCTGGAATTCCGGATGCCTGAAAACAGTCTCACGAATGTGTTCTGTCAGATTACCGACAAAGCCTGTTTTAAACATAAAAAGGAGTTTACTGCAAAATTAAGGTATTTCCGGGTTTACCAACTCATTATTACGTTATACTTATTAACTATCTGTTGTTAATTCCGCATATAATTTTTCAGTGGGTTTGAAGTAAAAAATAATGTAATTTAGCAGTTACTGTTATTTCTGAAAAGAAAGGTTTAATTCTGTAATTTTTTGTTTTAAAATGAAGGATACCTACCGCCACAAAGGCTTAAGAAAAAATCTTGTTGAAGAGGTGCATACCAAGGGAATTGATGATCAAAGAGTACTTGAAGCTATTATGAGGGTTCCCAGGCATTTGTTCATGGATACAAGCTTTGTCCAGTACGCTTATAAGGATCAGGCTTTTCCTATCGGTTGCGGACAGACCATATCACAGCCATATACTGTTGCTTATCAGACTCAGCTTTTGGATCTGCGGCGTCATGATAAGGTCCTTGAGGTGGGTACAGGTTCGGGATATCAGGCAGCCATTCTGGTTGAAATGGGTGCGAAAGTATATACAGTTGAACGTCAGCGGGAGTTATTTATCAAAGCCCAGTCCTTTCTTCCATCCATTGGTTATAAGGCAAATTTCTTTTACGGAGATGGTTACGAAGGACTGGAGTCTTATGCACCGTTTGACAGGATACTTGTTACAGCCGGAGCAACTGAGGTGCCGGAAAAATTAAAAGTTCAACTTAAAACAGGTGGTATAATGGTGGTTCCCCTTGGGGACAGTAATTCTCAGGTCATGACCAGGATTGAAAAAAAAGGCGAGGATGAGTACATTGAAACTGAACATGGCCGCTTTGTTTTTGTTCCCCTGTTAAAAGGTAAATCTATGTAAGATTAAAGTCTGGTTAGTCTGTTATAAATAAAATTATATCTTTAGTCTCCCGATAATCAGGAGGCCAGAATTATAAAAAAATTCCAGGTAATGATAAAAGTTCAAAAATTTGTTTTCAATCCGTTTAATGAAAATTCATTTCTTCTTTATGATGAAACCGGTAAATGTATTATGGTTGATATGGGGAGCTACACCGTGGATGAAAAGAAGGAGGTGCTTTATTTTATTGAGAATAACAGGCTTGAACCTGTTATGATCGCCAACACACACTGTCATGTTGACCACATTCTTGGCAACTCTTTTTTTAAGAATAAATATAAAGCCGCAACAGCCGCACATTCAGATGACGAGTTCCTGCTGAAAAATGCTGTTGAGCATGGAACCATGTTTGGCTGCGAGGTTGAAGCTCCCCCCGGAATAGATAAATATCTTAAGGAGGGGGAGCCTTTGTCTTTTGGAAAATCCTCTCTTGAAATACTGCATGTGCCCGGACATTCCCCCGGAAGCATAGCTTTTTACAGTAGCGGAGATAATTTTTTGATTTCCGGCGACGTGCTCTTCAGTGGAAGTATAGGGCGTACCGATCTGCCCGGCGGGGAATATGATACCCTGATCAGATCGATTCGCGAAAAATTACTGGTTCTGTCTCCCGATGTGGTCGTATACTGCGGTCATGGCCCGGAGACTACGATAGGAGAGGAGATGAGAACCAACCCTTTTCTTGGTTCCTGAACTACCATAAGTCATAGCAGGCAAATGTATTGTGAAAATTGTGACAGGTCCTTTTTAAGGTTCACGGGGATATGTATTTATTTCAACATATTATGATTTTTATCTTTTTTATCGCCGCAGCTAATTTTTAATTTTACCTGAATAAAGGACATTGCATATAGTTAAAATAAGATAAACAATTGCAAATATGGCACTTGACAGTTTTGTATACAGACACAACGGACCCCGTCCGGAAGAAATTGATATCATGTTGGAAAAGACAGGAGTTGATTCCCTGGATGAACTTATTGATAATACCGTTCCCGAATCCATCAGACTTGAAAAACCTCTTGATCTGCCCGATGGTATCAGTGAATATGAATATTTGCAACGTATACGGGAAATTGCCTCCAAAAATAAGGTTTATAAATCATATATCGGACTTGGTTTTTACAACACTGTCTTTCCCTCTGTAATACAGCGTAATATACTTGAAAATCCGAGCTGGTATACCTCTTATACTCCATATCAGGCTGAAATATCACAGGGCAGGCTTGAAGCTCTACTTAATTTTCAAACCGTTGTCATGGACCTGACGGGCATGAATATTGCCAATGCCTCGTTGCTTGATGAATCAACGGCTGCCGGCGAAGCCATGATTATGATGTATAACTCCCGTTCGAGGGAAAGGATAAAGTCCGGTTCGGTAAAATTTTTTGTTGACGAAAATATTTTTCCTCAGAATCTTGCAGTTATTAAAACCCGAGCCATTCCCCTCGGGATTGACCTTGTAGTTGGTAAATATGATGAAGTTGAACTGGATGAGAATTTTTTCGGAATGATTGTCCAGTATCCGGCTGCAGACGGTAAAATTTGCGATTACCGGGATTTTGTTTCCAAAGCTTCACAGAAGGGCATTTACGCCGGAGTAATTGCTGATATTCTGAGCCTTGCTTTGCTTACCCCACCGGGTGAATGGGGTGCAGACGTGGTGGTAGGTTCATCACAGCGCTTTGGTTTACCAATGGGGTATGGAGGTCCCCATGCAGGATATTTTGCAACCCGGGAAAAATTTAAACGTCAGGTTCCCGGCAGAATAATAGGTGTAACTGTTGATGCCCAGGGAAAGTATGCTCTCAGGATGGCATTGCAGACCAGGGAACAACACATCAAAAGAGAGCGGGCAACATCCAATATATGCACTGCACAGGCCCTGCTGGCAACTATGTCGGGAATGTATGCTGTATATCACGGGGCTGAGGGACTTAAAAGGATAGCCAGTCATGTGCATTATAGTGCAGGCACCTTGTCATCTCAGCTAGAAAGACTTGGTTATATCCAGGAAAACAAGGAGTTTTTCGATACTCTTAAGGTGGTTCTTCCTGAAGGTATAAGTTCTTCTGATATTCGGAATATTGCTCTTGACAGTGAGATCAATTTTCATTATATTGATGAAAACAGGGTCGGCATAAGCCTGGATGAAACCACACTGGTTGAAGATATAAATCTGATTATTTCGGTATTTGCAAAAGCTGCAGGCCGGGATACTCCATTTGTAAGCAGCCTGGAAGAGAAATACTGTTTTGATAATATTTTTTTCCGCGAAAGTACATTTTTGACACTTGATGTTTTTAACTCATACAGGTCTGAGACAGAGTTGATGAGGTATATAAAGAAGCTGGAAAGAAAAGATTTCAGTCTCACCCATTCAATGATACCGCTGGGGTCGTGCACAATGAAGCTGAATGCCGCTACCCAGTTGCTATCTCTCAGCCTGCCGGAGATAGGGGGATTGCATCCGTTTGTACCATTTGATCAGGCAGAAGGTTATCATGAGCTTATGAATGAACTTGCTGCAGATTTGCGTGAGATAACCGGTTTTGATGCCATATCTTTTCAGCCAAATTCCGGAGCCGCAGGCGAATATACCGGCCTGATGATAATAAGGGGCTATCACCAGAGCAGAAATGAGGGCCACAGGAACGTATGTCTTATTCCTTCTTCTGCCCATGGCACGAATCCTGCCAGTGCAGTGATGGCAGGAATGGAAGTGGTTATTGTCAATTGCGATAAACACGGGAATGTAGATATTGATGATTTGCGGATAAAGGCCGGTCAGCACCGGGATAAACTGGCGGCAATAATGATAACCTACCCTTCTACTCACGGGGTATATGAGCCCGGCATAAAGGAAATGATTTCTATAGTACATGATAACGGGGGACAGGTTTATATGGACGGCGCCAATATGAATGCCCAGGTGGGCCTGACTAACCCTGCCATTGCAGGTACAGATGTTGCTCACTTTAACCTTCATAAAACCTTTGCAATTCCTCATGGAGGAGGAGGCCCGGGCATGGGACCTGTTGGTGTGGCTGCACATCTTGCAGAGTTTCTGCCAAATCATCCTGTTGTGCCTACAGGTGGTGAGAAGGGTGTTGAAGCAATTGCTTCAACACCGTGGGGAAGTGCCAGCATACTTACAATCTCTCATGCTTATATTAAGCTTCTTGGCGGGCCCGGGCTCACCGGGGCGACAAAAATTGCTATTCTGAATGCCAATTACCTGGCTGCCACCCTGAAGAACCATTATGACATTCTATACAAGGGCATAAATGGCTTTGTGGCACATGAAATGATACTTGAATGCCGCAAGTTCCGAAATGACAAGAATATTGAAGTTACGGAGGCAGATATTGCCAAAAGACTTATGGATTATGGGTTTCATGCTCCAACACTCTCTTTTCCCGTTGCAGGTACCCTTATGGTGGAACCAACCGAAAGTGAATCACTGCATGAGCTTAACCGTTTTATTGAAGCTATGATAAGTATCCATGCAGAGATGATGGAGATACGTGATGGAAAGGTTGATAAAAATAATAATCCACTCAAAAATGCCCCGCACACATCTGAAGTAACTGTTTCTGACAGCTGGGACCGGCCTTACAGCCGGGAAAAAGCAGCTTATCCGCTCAAATGGATTGCCGACAATAAATTCTGGCCGGCAGTAAGTCGTGTTGATGATGCTTATGGTGACAGGAATCTGGTATGCTCATGCGAGCCGGTAGATTCATACAGAAAAGCACTTTTTGATTTTAAATATCTTAAGTGACCTGCAGAGAACAACAAATTGGCATAACTGTTGTTATAAAATTAATAAATACAAATAATAAAAGTTTATATTATGGATTCAAATGATCATTCATTCAAAGATAATTTTGAAAAGCTGCTGGCTTTATTCAGAAAGCTGGCCGACAAAATTTCAGAGGGAGAGATTTCGGGAATGGATCCTCAGTTTGCCAGCCAGTTCAAAATGATGCTGAGCCAGTATGAGATGATGAAGAATATGATGCCTCAGGACATACCTGTACAATTTCGCGAACCGTTCCGGCAGATGATGGAAAATATGATACATCAGCTGCAGGAAGAGGTGGGTGAGGAAATATTACCCGTATCTGAGAAAAAAGAGAAAAAAGAGGAGAATGAGAGAACTATTGAAGATATAGAAGATATGCTCAGACGCCCGGGTCTTGAACCGGGTGAGATTGACAAGCTCCTTGACAAGCTTGCCGAACTTAAATCAAAAAAGGGATGATCGATCATCCCTTTTTTGATAAATTTCCGTTTTTCAGCAGCTTCAGCTGTAAGAATAAACTGAAGATTACCCGGACTATTCTCTGATATTGCGGTCTAACCTTTACCGGATATTGCAAACTGACTGCTGGATTTTATCCGGTACAACAACATCCGCCGGCAGCACATCCTCTGACGGGAGGTATACCTGCGGCTGATTTTGATTTTGTCTGCTTCGGTTTGCGGAATTCATCACTTCTTATTCCACAATCCGGACAGTCAGCCACTCTTTTACTGCATGGCCCGTATACGGGGCTGTGGTATTCAAAATTTTCACCCTCATTTTCGAAGATCTTCCCGCATTTGTTGCATTTAAATTTTAACATCTCTGAAATTCATTGGATGAATAAATATGCAAAATTAGATAAAATTTTGGCTTTTTACAGAATCATATAAGTTAAACATTCAACAAATATTTATTTAACAGCTCCTTCCCTTTTTTAATTTCATCCCGACCGCTCGATTCTATTCCATACCAGCCGCTGTATCCCGAATCCACTGCCAGCCTGATCATTTTTGCAGTTAATTCTTCGGTTGGCTGATTCCTGTAAGACATTCCACCGGCCCAGGGGAGAGTTTTT
>PXAP01000056.1 GCA_003567115.1 Bacteroidota bacterium | reverse complement strand
CATATGGTGGTGTTGAGTTGATCGGGATTACCTCGCCTGCAGGAATGCCGGTGGGAGGAACATCCCGCAGCTGGAACTCCCGGGAGGTCTGGGAATATTATACCGGCATGATGATGGACGATCTTAATGAAAAGGGCCCATTCGACGGTGTTCACCTTGCACTGCACGGTTCAATGGCGGTTGTGGGTATAGCCAGGCCCGAGGCTGAGTTGGCCCGTATGGTAAAGCAGGTTGCCGGGCCCGATGTGGTAATCACCGTTACTCTTGACCTGCATGCCTGTGTTGATGCGGAGCTGGTTTCGGACGATGCTGCCGATGCACTGTTCTCGGTAAAGAGATTTCCTCATTATGATGCCACCCTGATGGGACAGCGTGCAGCCGATGTTATGATCAGGACCCTGCAGGGTACATACAGACCGGTAGTTGCCACCAGGAAGCCGGGAGTGATCACACCAAGCTTTTTCCAGGGTACGGTAAGGTATCCTGCCCGCGAGATCATGGAGCGGGCAAGAAGATGGGAGAACCGTCAGGAAGATGTTTATGTATCGGTAAATTTCGGATTTGCCTATGCAGATGTTCCCGACAACGGCGCATCCGTTTATGTGGTTACCAATAATGATAATGCTCTTGCTGACCATATTGCCGATGACATGAATGAGTTCATATGGCGTAATCGTGAAGATTTTGTATTCAAGGATATATACGATGTTCAGGGCGGTGTGGAGAGAATTATGGAAGCTGTCGCCGCCGGGGAAACACCGGTGGTGGTGGCCGACGGTTGTGACCGTACAGGCGGGGCCACATGGATCACCAATGAACTGATCAGGCAGGGGGGAGCCAATTTCAGTATCGGCACGCTGACCGATTATGATCTGTTCATCGAGCTGACAGAAAGAGGGCTCCGGACAGGCGATCACACGGGTTCGCTCAAAGTCGGAGGCACGACCGACAGGTTCTCGGGAGATCCTGTCGTACTTGATGATGCCATTGTTGAGTTCATTGACAGCCGGCATATTGTGCTGGTTTTCGGGAACAACAACAGGATCGTGGTGACACCGGAGCTGAGACAGATCACATCACCCCATTGGCATGCCACGGTGGGAATAGATTTTGATCAGCTGGATATAGTGGTTCACAAAACAAGGGTCCATTTTTTCAGGGGATATTACGAAACGGGAATTGCAGGCGAAGAGTACCCTGGTACAATAGTGAAAATTGAGGTACCCGGCTGGGGTCCGGCCGATATCACAAGGATAGATTATGTAAATGGAGGGCAATATCTTTATCCGCTGGACATGGACCGTGAAATGGGACATATATGGGACAGACCATGGATCGGGGATGAGGATATGATATACCGGACAGGCGACGGTAAAATTCCTGAGTAAGGCAAATCATTTTCAGGCAGGGATTTAATAATAAGCAGATGTGTTATGACAGACATTATCTTAACCGGCTGAACATGATAAATGGTGCCGGCGGGAACATCTGCAGGAATCAATCCTGTTCCGTATGTTATTGTTAATTACCGGCCTGTTTTTCCAGTCTGATGACTTCCATGATAATCTTTGTTTCAATATCCGCTGCCCATGGTGTTGTACTACCTCACTTGCTAAAATTGCGATATTCTGCTTACAGTTACCATCCTCCAAAGCCAGGGCTTTTTAGCCCATAAATTATGCAGAACACCTTCTGACGGACGATTACGTGCAGCATATCCCGTCATCCACATCGGTTCATCCGGAGTAATCACCACGCTGGAAACACCGGCTTTCCATCCTGTAAGATATTTTTTGAAATCATCTGATGCCTGAGGTAATATAATGTTCCGGAAAAGCAGGGAAATTGTACCTGGTACATGAGATAATAATTAATTGCATAAATCAAACAAGCATGAAAAAAATTACTATATTGGAGTTTGCAAAGAGTTAGCTGACACCTTCTTTTTTATTAACACAAATATGGATAATCATCCAAATATTAAATAACCTGTGACATAATGAACCGTTCAGAAATCAACCAGATTATTCGTGATGCCAAAACCTTTCTGGCCGAAAAGCAATTTCACCTGCCACCCTGGGCGTATTGGGCTATTGGCGAATGGAAAGCAAATATGGAAAAAGTTTCTGAAATCATAGAAAATATGCTTGGATGGGATATTACCGATTTTGGTTCAGGTGATTTTTATTCCCGCGGATTATTCCTCTTTACCATACGTAATGGAAAATACAAAGTGGATAAGAAGCCCTACGCAGAAAAGATCATGATAGTGGGAGAAAACCAGGAAACCCCGATGCATTACCACTGGTTCAAAATGGAAGATATCATCAACCGGGGCGGTGGCAACCTGGTGATTGAATTGTATAATAGCACTGGTGACAATCAGTTGGATCAATTCAGTCCTGTCAGGGTTAAAACAGACGGCATCAGCCGGGAAACTGAACCTGGAGGGTTGCTGGTTCTGACTCCGGGAGAATCTGTTTGCCTGGAGCAGGGCATTTACCACAGGTTTTACGGCGAACCCGGTAAAGGGAAGGTACTGGTAGGGGAAGTCAGTACAGTGAATGATGATACCTCCGACAATTTCTTTCACGAAACAACAGGAAGGTTCCCAAACATCTATGAAGATGAAGAACCACTGCATTTGCTGGTTTCTGATTACCATAAAATTCTTTAGAGCAATGAGTACCAAAGACACTTTCAGGATATCAGGAACAGGTTGTTCCCTTGTTGATTACCTATATAAACCCATAGACTTTTCAAGCGACAGCTTTAAAAAATATCTTTCAAAAATGCCCGGCGACGGAGGTTTATCTCCGGGCAAGCTTGTATTTACTGAAGAACTTGAAAAATTTGCCGGAAATACATACCCGGTAATAAGGCAGGACATCACCGAAGGAATTAAGCCGGTAGCCCGGAACATCGGGGGACCATCAATCGTTTCTCTGATCCATGCTGCACAACTACTACACAGTCAGCCGGCTGAAGTTCTTTATTATGGATGCCGCGGCAATGATCACGCCTGTCATTTCATCCAACAGAAACTGGCATCTACGCCCTTGAAAGCAGGTTATTATAAAACAGTTGACAGGTTCACTCCTTTTACTGATGTACTTTCTGACCCCGGGTATGATGACGGGCATGGCGAACGAATCTTTATCAATAATATCGGTGCAGCATGGGGGTTTTTTCCGGCAGACCTCGACGAAGACTTTTTCAGCAGCCATATGACTGTTTTTGGTGGCACGGCACTGGTGCCTAACATTCATAATGATCTGAAATACTTACTCATGAAGGCCAAAACTAGCGGTTCAGTCACAATCGTAAATACAGTTTTTGATTTTTTGAGTGAGAAGGAGAACCCGGAAGACGCCTGGCCGCTGGGTGACTCCATTGAAACTTACAGTTATATAGACCTGCTGATCACCGACAGGGAGGAAGCGTTGAGGCATAGTGGGTGCAAAACCGCCGATGAAGCCATAGCCTTTTTCAAGCAGGCCGGAACGGGGGCTGCAATCATTACGCACGGCCGGCATCCTGTTATTTTTTTTTCCAACCATGAACTATTCGGAAACATGGAACACGGCAAGTTGCCAACCTCTGAGAAGGTGATTGATGATATCCGTAATAATCCTGCCCTGGCAGGTGATACTACAGGTTGTGGTGATAACTTTGCCGGAGGGGTGATTGCCTCGATTGCCTCGCAGTTGCTTCAAAAATCAGGCCCAACAATTGACCTGTTCAGTGCAATTGCTTTGGGTGTGGCTTCAGGTGGCTTTGCCTGCTTATATCACGGGGGCACTTTCTATGAACAGTTCCCCGGAGAGAAATCACAACTGGTAAATATGTATTACAAGGCTTATCTTAAACAAATTGAGAAAACCCCGAATGAATGAATTGAATTTAGATTATTTTGAATTTTTAAGATATTTAAAAATTAAGAATTAGTGGCTTAGCTATAATGTTCTTGTTTTTATTGGCAAAATATTATTCAAACCTCTTTGGTTCTGGCTTGTCCAGGTTAGGAAAATGATTGTTATGACAAAGAAAAAAATTATCCTTTTCGGAGCAGGTAAGATCGGGCGTTCATTTACCGGTCAAGTTTTCGGTAGTGCCGGCTATGAGCTTGTATTTGTTGATATCAGCAATTCGCTTATAGATCTGATAAACAAAAACAAACAGTACAAGATTGTAATAAAAAGCGAATCTGGCGATACGATTACCTGGGTTAAGAATGCCCGGGGAATATACCTTAAAGATGTTGTGCAGATTGTGGAAGAGCTTGCCGATGCACCTATTGCATCTGTATCGGTTGGCCAGCAAGGCCTGCCTGGATTGATACCGGTGTTTGCCAAGGCACTGATAAGGCGCAGGGAGAAGCATGGTGACTGGCCGCTGGATGTCATCCTGGCTGAGAACATGCGCAATGCTGATGTTTATTTTTTAAATCAGATCAAGTCTTTTCTTCCGGGAAAATTTCCTGTACGCAAACTTTTGGGGCTTATTGAAACCAGTATTGGTAAAATGGTGCCTATCATGTCCGTAAAAGATATTGATGAAGATCCGCTCCAGGTGTTCACCGAACCTTATAGTGAATTGATAGTTTCCGAATCAGGATTTAAAAATAAAATTCCCCAAATATATAACTTGTCTCCCAAAGCCAACATAAAAGCCTGGGTTGACCGGAAACTGTTTATTCACAATCTTGGACATGCCAGCGCTGCATACCTTGGTTACCGGATGAACAACCGTCTTGTTTATATTTACGAGGCCCTTGATATACAGGAAGTGTATACCGCAACCCGGCAAACCATACTCCAGTCCGCCGATATATTAATGTCAATGTATCCGGATGATTTCACACCCGGACAAATCCATGACCATATTGATGACCTGTTAACAAGGTTCAGGAACAAAGCCCTGGGCGATACCATATTCAGGGTTGGCTGCGATCTGTTTCGCAAACTCGGTCCCGAAGACCGCTTCACTTCACCTATAAGTGCTGCCATCAGGATAAACAAACCATTTGACCTGATCCTGAAAGCCATGACAGCCGGTCTCTCTTTCCGGGCAACCAATGAACAAGGCAAGTTTTTTCCACCCGACAAAAAGTTCTTTGACGAAGCAGATAAAGGAATTATACATATTCTGTCAAATATTTCAGGGTTCTCAGACCACGAACTGAAACAGATCACCAAAATACCGGTTTCCGGAATTTCATGATTATTAATATATACCGTGAAATGGTTCATATATGCGACAAGCCCTATACTGGTGATGAGGATATGGTTTGCCGGGCAGGTTAAGGTAAATAACAGTTCACTGAAAAAGCGTTTTTTAGGTTTGATTTTTTGTACATTTATAATTGAAAAATATATGACAAATTTTAAATAATAGAAAATTATGAAAAAGTACAACGTTGGTATTATAGGTTATTCCTGGGCTGCAGGGGCTCACATTGAAGCTGTTAATAATACTTCTTATGCACAGGTTACTTCGGTTTGTTCATCAAGGAAGCTGGATGAGACTGAGTTAAGCGCCAAACACGGGGTGAAAATCAAGGCTTACAGCGATCTTGATGAAATGCTTGCGGATCCTGATCTTCATATCGTGTCAATTTGCAGCTATCCCTCTGATCATGCAAAACAGGCCATAGCAGCAGCAAAGGCAGGCAAGCATATGATCATCGAAAAGCCAGT
>PXAP01000051.1 GCA_003567115.1 Bacteroidota bacterium | reverse complement strand
GGCAAAGGTTATTTCGCTGTTCCATTCCGATACCACTATTCCAGCTATCATATCATTTGCCGGGGGTAAGTCCTCCGGCAGATAATCAGATAAATTTTTCAATCCGGTTCCCATAATTACACTGTTATTAAATGAAAAATTTTTTGCACTGCTTTGACCGGGATTTTATATTAATTTCCGGTTGGAAACTCACATGCGGAAATTATTCCCAAAAGAGCAGTTCTTAGTATGTGAGTTCGTATATTGATACTTTCGGATTTTATTAACCATCCTTTAACCGGAATAATGCCGAAACCCTTTGTCAACAGTGAATATTACTGATGCTTTTGCATCTTACAGGGCGAAGATCAACTGTCCATTTTAAGCCGCACCCTGGCAATATATTTCTCAGCCTCTTCTCCTTCAGTGCTGTCGGGAAAATTATCCTTTATATTTTCATAGGCCTCAAGAGCCCGGTTGTATCTTTCCAGTTCTTCATATACCTGCCCGGCTTTCTTCCAGTATAAGGGAGAGGTGAACTGGTTTGTTCTTCTTCTTGCTGCCTTTTCGTAAAAGGATGCTGCATTTTCAAGATCGCCAAGTTCGACATATGCATCACCAATTGCGCCGAGTGCAACAGGAGATACCAGCTGGTCCCTTGAACTGAAGCGGGTAAGGTATTCAATGGATTCATCGAATTCTCCCATCCTCAGAAAGGATATTCCGGCGTAGTACCGGGCAAGATTGGCCGTTTTGGTAACACTGTATTCTTCGATTATATCGATGAAACCGGGATAATTACCGTCACCGTAAAGTGCAAGGTGAAATGAATCACGCTGAAAATACCTTTCGGCCATATATATTTCCGACCTTGCCTCCTCTTCCATGGGGGCAACATAAAGGTTTCTGTATCCGAGATAACCGAGAACAACTACCACTATGGCGGCTACTATTATTGTCAGACTTTTCTGGTTTTCTTCAATATAACGTTCGGTCCTGGTAAGAAGGTTTTCCACACCTTCAATTGGTTCTTCCGTACCCTTTTTTTTCTTTTTTGCCATAATTACTTGAATGATAAGGTGAATCTTTTATAAAAAAAACACTCCGGAAATTTAAATTTCCGCAAATGTAGTCCTTTTGGCACTTATTTTAAAATTTTTGTGCTTATAAAGGTATAAGTTTTTTAAAGCCCGGATCTCGTGAGCATAATGCCCGGTGCCTGCATGCCGTGCTTCCGCCGGAGACGGATCTTGTTGTTATTCAAGCATATGTTCATGGCCGGCTTTTATCATAAATTGCAGTAATAATAACTCTTTTGAATGCTGTTTATTATCTGCTTTTTTTAACTTTACCTCTGTAAATTTTTCCCGTATGTATCTTAAGTCTCTTTCTCTTTTGAATTTCAAGAATTTCAGCCAGCTTGATTACAAGTTCAACAGTAAGATTAACTGTTTTGCAGGCGACAATGGCGTGGGTAAGACTAATTTGCTTGATGCCATACATTACTTGTCACTTTGCAAAAGTTTTTCCAACACAGTGGATTCACAGAATATCCGTCATGGTGAAAATTTTTTTGTGATTCAGGGCGAATACCTGCGTGATGGCGAAGATGAGAATATTTACTGCGGTGTAAAGCGAAACGCCAAAAAACAGTTCAGGAGGAACAGGAAGGATTATCAGCGTTTGAGCGACCATATCGGCTTTATACCTGTTGTTATGGTATCGCCGGGCGACAATGTTCTGATTACGGGGGGGAGCGAGGAGAGGCGAAAATTCATGAACAGCGTGATATCACAGTATGACAGGCAGTATCTTGAAGATATGATAGCCTATAATCGTGCGCTTGCCCAGCGAAATGTATTACTTAAGGATTTTGCCAGGAAAAGATATTTTGACCGTGATTCACTTGATGTATGGACTGAGCAGATGATAGCGCCGGGAGAAAGGATATATGAACGGCGCGGGTCGTTTATCGAAAAAATGATTCCCATTTTCAAATATTACCAGCAGTTTGTTTCCCTTGACAGGGATGATGTGGATCTCAGATACGAATCACAGCTTCATGGAGAAGATTTTCGGGCTATACTTGTCAATGCCGCTGAGAAAGACCGGATATTACAGTACAGTACCTGCGGAATACATAAAGATGAGCTGGTGCTCAGGCTGGGCAGGCATTCGATAAAAAAATACGGTTCACAGGGACAACAGAAGACTTATCTTATTGCACTTAAGCTTGCTCAGTTTGACTTTATAAAAGATGTGAACGGCTTGCATCCCATACTTTTGCTTGATGATATTTTTGACAAGCTTGATCAGGGAAGGGTTGAACAGATTATCAGGCTGGTATCGGAAAATAATTTTGGTCAGATATTTATTACCGATACAAGCAGGAAGAGACTGAACAGTATACTTAAGGATACGGGGAGGGAGTTTTTGATTTTTGAACTGAAGGGTGAAACTGCCATACAACCCCATCGCACGAAGGGAGATATATGAAACATCTGAATTAATGGTATCGTTTACGGCCGGCACAACCTTTATTATAATGAGAAAGAGCAATACACAGAAAATAGGAGAAGTGATTTCAGACTACCTCAGGGAGTTGAATATTGAAAAGAAGGTAACCGAAACCCGTCTTCTTAACTCCTGGCCCGTGATTGTAGGCCCCACTATAGCAAGGCAGACTGAAAAGCTGTATATACGTAACGGCGTGTTTTATATACATCTCACTTCACCTGTTCTGCGGAATGAACTTTCATATATGAAAACCCGGATTATGGAAGTGCTTAATGAAGAGGCCGGAGAAAAAATCATAAAAAAGGTGGTGCTGAGATGAGATTTTTGCGATACAAAGCAGAAATCGGGGTTAATGTCGCCTCACTCAGTGGATAGTCCGGCTTCAGTAAGTTTTTACCAGGTATACCGGTACCGGAAGTTTATTCTTTGACGAAATATCCAGTGAGATAATTGTTGTATTATCCCGGGGGAACAGGGAAATGTTAAATTTTTATAAATTATTGAATTACTTCTGATATTTGCTGGTTTGTTCGCATTATTTTCTTTTTATTGTCATAAAACTGTTTCTTTTGTAAAGTTTTTTAACAATCCTTTAAATATCTTAAATACTCATCTTAAACAAGTATTGCTGGTTATTTTGCCTTTAAAAAAAGTAGGGTGGAAAATCTGGAAAAGAGAGTTCTGGAAGAATTGAAACATGGCAGCAAAAAGGCATTTGAATATGTCTTCAAAACCTACTATGTTTCCCTATGCAGATATGCTGAAGAAATTCTTCGGGATCGGCAACAGGCTGAAGATGTTGTCATGAACCTTTTTGTTATTATATGGGATGAGAGAAAAAAAATAAATATCACTACTTCAATTCGTTCCTATCTTTACAGGAGCACCTACAATGCCTGCCTTAATGTATTCAGAAAGAAAAAATCAGAAAACAAATACCGGGATTTTTTCATTCATCATGTTGATTTTTCAAAAACCCATGATTACGGATCTTCATCATATCCTCTTTCAGACATAATTGAAAAAGAATTGGATGTTGAAATTGAAAAAATAATCGATGATCTGCCCCCGCAATGCAAAAAGATTTTTCTTTTGAGCAGGGTTGATAATCTTTCCCATCAGGAAATAGCTGATAAGCTCAATATTTCAGTTAATACTGTCAAGAGCCAGGTTATGAATGCATTAAAAAGGATACAAGCAGCTTTAAGAGAGATTATGAGTTTTTTGATATTATGTGCCTGTTAGCGGGCATTTGATTTTCTTTTGAAAAATAAGATATTACCTCCAGAAAATACTTTTTAATTATTTCCGGTCTGCTTAATACCTGAACAGGCTTTTAGTGTCTACAATATACGAAGAATAATAAAACCGGTATGATCGATAAAGAAAAAGAAGAATTGTTGCTTAAGTGCCTCCAGGGCAAAGCTGAAAAAACAGAATATGAGAAGGCATATGCCTGGATTTACGCCGATAAATCAAATTTCGAATATTACAAATCTGCGCGTGATGCCTGGATTGCTGCGGGAATTATCAGAAGTTATGATGAATATGATTATTGCAGGGCATGGAATCGTGTAGCAGGTAAAATACGACGAAACAACTGGTTTGATCCCGGCCGGCAAGGAATATTTTCCGGCTGGAAACAAATTGCTGCCTTTTTCATTGTTGCACTTATTTCCGGGTTGTTAACCTATCATGTTTTTTTACCGGAAAGAGAAGCCGAAGAATATGTAGTTAAGGCACCCCGCGGCTCCAGATCTTATCTTGATTTGCCTGATGATTCAAAGGTATGGCTTAATGCCGGCAGTACTCTCCGCTATTCAACAGACTATTCCGTTTCTGACCGCCTTGTTAGTCTCGAGGGAGAAGCTTTTTTCAATGTAAATACCGATGATGAATTCTCATTTGATGTCAGGGCATATAATCTTGTTTTTAAAGCTGTTCATGAAAATGAAACGCTATTCAACATTAAAGCCTATCCGAATGAAAATATTATAGAAGCAACAGTATTGTCCGGGCTTGTTATGTTGGAAAGAGAAACTCCGGCAGGAGATATAAAACAAATTGTTATAGAACCCGATCAGAGAGTTACAATGGTTTATGATGACAGTATCAGGACTGAAGAACCTGAAGAGGAAAGGATAGAAAGAGAGCCTTTTAAAGAAGTTGAATATCTCTATTATGAAGATGATATTAACCCCGGAATATATACATCCTGGAAAGATGACCGATTCATTTTCCATGAAAAAAAACTGAGGGATATTATTCTCAGGCTGGAGAGAAGGTATAATGTTGAGTTTATTATAGAGGATGAAGCACTGCTTGAATACCGTCTTACCGATACACTTGAACAGGTAACAATTGAGCAATTACTTCGTGCCATCAGGCCTTCTGTCCCGATGGACTTTGAAGTGAAAGACAGGGAAGTCTTTCTCTGGTCAGATCAAATCAATAAACAATATGATAATAAATTCTATTAAAAGGAGATGTAATAAGGGAGTTACAAAAAATGATTGGGAGAACCTCCATTCTCCCAATCAGTAAAGATAAAATCACAGCTTTAGTAATTAAACCGGGAGTACAAAAAATACTGTTAGGAGCTTTTTGTATTTATCCCTGATGTTAAATCCTAAAACCATTCAAAATTATGAAAAAAAAACCTAAGTTTCAATTTTTTTTCCTTTCGGGGGAGAAGAAAAAAGCCTTGTATATCATGAAAGTGCTATTATGTTTCATGATATTATCTGTTTTGAATCTTTCGGGCAACATGTTAATGTCTTCTGAGGTTCAGCAGCAGGTAACAGGCGTTGTTACCGATGCCGGTACAGGTGAGCCATTGCCCGGTGTATCGGTAGTGCTTCAGGGGACAACCATTGGGACCGTTACCGATGTTGACGGAAATTATTCATTAAGTGTTCCGTCTGACGGTATACTGGTATTTTCCTATGTCGGGATGGAGACCCGGATCGTTCCGGTGGATGGCCGGAGCTCCATTAATATTGCCCTTGAAGCTGAGGCAATAGGTATTGAAGAGGTTATAGCCGTTGGTTATGCCACCCGTGTTGCCGGTGAAGTTACAGGTTCGGTATCTTCTGTTCGTTCGGAGGATATCCGTGCCAGTGCAGCTCTGAATACCGGCCATGCATTGAGGGGCGCTGCTTCCGGTGTTACGGTCGTCACCGACAATACTCCCGGAGCGGGTGCTACCATTCGTATCCG